>NZ_JAKMAY010000031.1:0-29931 GCF_022015835.1 Streptomyces sp. ICN903
GGTCCTCTCCCCTCCCCGCACCACACCTGAGAAGGGCTGACCCAGCATGCCTGAAGAAATCCTCACCAGCCGCAGAAGAGTGCTGTTCGGCGCGGCGATCGGTGCCGGCGCCCTCGTCACCGGCTGCACGAGCAACGCCTCCTCCAACGATGAGTCCGCTGCCACGGCGCCGGAGACCGCGGGCAAGCCCGGCAAGCCGGTCACCATCGGGTTCGCCGGCCCGCAGGCCGACCACGGCTGGCTGAACGCCATCAACGAGAACGCCACCCGGCGGGCCGAGCAGTACGAGGACGTGACGCTGGAGATCACCGAGGGGTCCAACGACACGGCGACGCAGATCGGCCAGATCACGACACTGATCAACAAGAAGGTCGACGTGCTCGTGATCCTGCCGGCCGACGGCAAGGCGCTCACCCAGACCGGCCTTGAGGCGATGCGTGCGGGCATCCCCGTCGTCAATCTGGACCGGATATTCAACTCCCCCCAGGCCTACCGGTGCTGGGTCGGCGGAGACAACTACGGAATGGGCCTCAACGCGGGCCGGTACATCGGCGAGCGACTGAAGGATGTCGCGGACGCCAAGGTCGTCGAACTCGCCGGGCTCGACACCCTGGAGCTCACCAAGCAGCGCACCCAGGGTTTCGACGACGCGCTCGGCAACTACCCGAACATCACCAAGGTCGCCCGCCAGGCAGCCGAGTTCACCGTCGAGTCCGGCCAGGCCAAGATGGCCCAACTACTGCAGGCCCAAAAGGATTTCGGCGCTCTGTGGAACCACGATGACGACCAGGGCGTGGGCGCGCTGCGGGCCATCGAGCAAGCCGGCCGGGACGAGTTCGTGATGGTCGGCGGCGCGGGATCGAAGTCGGCCATGGAAGCGATCCGGTCCGACGACAGCGTGCTCAAGGCCACCGTGCTCTACCCGCCGACCATGGCGGCCTCCGCGATCGACCTCGCCCGTGCCCTCGGGCAGGGCAAGGGCGTCAGCGGCCTGGCCGAGCTGGAGATCCCCTCGTCCCTGACGCTCTACTCGGCGATCGTCACCAAGGACAACGTGGAGGACTACCTGCCCACCGGCTTCATCTGAGCCCTCCCCTCCCACCCGGCCAACCAGGAGCACATCTGATGAAACACAGTGATCGCGGAGAGTACGGCGAGCCCAAGCCGGACCTGGGTATCGGCATGGTCGGCTACGCGTTCATGGGCGTTGCCCACTCGCAGGCGTGGCGGACGGCGGGGCACGCGTTCCCGCTCCCACTGCGCCCCCGGCTCGCGATGATCTCGGGCCGTGACGAAGCGGCGGTCGAGGCGGCGGCCCGGCAGCAGGGCTGGGCCGCCGCCGTAACCGACTGGCGTGCCGTCGTGGACAGTGACGACGTCGACCTGGTCGACATCTGCACACCGGGAGACAGCCACGCCGAGATCGCCATCGCGGCGCTGGAGGCGGGTAAGCACGTGCTGTGCGAGAAGCCGTTGGCGAACTCCGTGCCGGAGGCGGAAGCCATGGTGGAGGCCGCGCGGGCGGCCGGCCGACGTGGCCAGGTGGCGATGGTGGGCTTCAACTACCGCCGGGTACCGGCCATCGCCCAAGCCCGCCGCCTGATCGCCGGGGGCCGCCTCGGAGCGCTGCGCCATATCCGGGTCACTTACCTCCAGGACTGGCTCGTCGACCCCGAGTTCCCGCTGACCTGGCGCCTCTCGCGCGAGAAGGCCGGTTCCGGCGCGCTGGGCGACTTGGGCGCGCACGCGGTGGATCTGGCCCAGTACCTGTCCGCGGAGCCGTTGGCCGGAGTGTCGGCCCTCACCGAGACGTTCGTCTCCGAGCGGCCCCTGGTTGCCGCCACGCTCACGGGGGACGACGGGCCGCCGGCCAGGGGACCGGTGACCGTGGACGACGCGGCCCTGTTCACCGGCCGGCTCGCCTCGGGCGCCCTCGCGAGCTTCGAGGTGTCCCGGGTGGCGGCGGGCCGCAAGAACGCGCTGCGCGTGGAGGTCAACGGCGAGTTGGGATCGCTGGCCTTCGACCTCGAACGCCTCAACGAACTGTCATTCCACGACCACACCGAGCCGGCCACGACGGCCGGTTTCCGGCGCGTCCTGGTCACCGAACCCGAGCACCCGTACCTGAAGGCCTGGTGGCCCCCCGGCCACGCTCTGGGCTACGAGCACACCTTCACCCACCAGGCCCACGATCTCGTGCACGCGATCGCCACCGGCACCGATCCCGCACCGTCGTTCACCGAAGGACTGCAGGTCCAGCGGGTGCTGGCCGCGGTCGAGGAGAGCGCGGCGAAGAACGCGAGCTACACCCCCGTACCCGTCTGACGGCAAGGAGACACGCGACAATGCCACGTCCCTTCACCTTGTTCACCGGCCAGTGGGCCGACCTCCCCCTGGAAGAGGTCTGCGGCCTTGCCCGGGACTTTGGCTACGACGGACTCGAACTCGCCTGCTGGGGAGACCACTTCGAGGTCGACCGGGCACTGGAGGACCAGAACTACGTCCGGGGCCGCAGGGAACTCCTCGCCCGCTACGGACTGGGATGCTGGGCCATCTCCAACCACCTGGTCGGCCAGGCCGTGTGCGACCGGCTCATCGACGAACGCCACCAGGCGATACTTCCGGGCCGCATCTGGGGCGACGGCGACCCCGAGGGCGTCAGGCGCCGGGCCGCGGCCGAGATGGCCGACACGGCCAGGGCCGCCGCAGCCCTCGGCGTGGACACCGTCATCGGGTTCACCGGTTCCTCGATCTGGCACCTCGTGGCGATGTTCCCCCCTGTGCCGCCGGAGATGGTGGAGCGCGGATACGCCGATTTCGCCGAACGGTGGGGGCCGATCCTCGACGTCTTCGACGCCGAAGGCGTGCGGTTCGCCCACGAGGTCCACCCCGGTGAGATCGCCTACGACTACTGGACGACGCACAGGGCGCTGGAGGCCGTGGACCACCGGCCCGCCTTCGGGCTCAACTTCGACCCAAGCCACTTCGTCTGGCAGGACCTCGACCCCGTCGGGTTCCTCTACGACTTCCGCGACCGGATCTACCATGTGGACTGCAAGGAGGCGCGTAAACGGCTGGACGGACGCAACGGACGGCTCGGTTCCCACCTGCCCTGGGGCGATCCGCGCCGGGGCTGGGACTTCGTCTCGGCCGGGCACGGGGACGTCCCATGGGAGGACGTCTTCCGCATGCTGTCCTCCATCGGGTACGACGGCCCCGTCTCCGTCGAGTGGGAGGACCCGGGGATGAGCCGCCTCCAAGGCGCTCCCGAAGCCCTGCGGGCGCTCAAACGCTTCGACTTCGAGCCCCCCACCGCCTCCTTCGACGCAGCCTTCGGTGGCGACCGTCGGTCCTGACAACACCGCCGCCCGCCGAAGCACGAGCCAGTGCCTCCCTCCTTCCGGGGCCCGGCGGCGTGCCTCCGGAGGTCCTACCGGCGGTGCCGATGCGAACGCGCCCCACACGCGGACGGGTTCACCAGAAAGGCCCCGTCGATCTCACAGGAACGAGCCGGAGTCCGGCTCATCCGAGGCCGCGACTCGGTCGCCTCCACGGGGACTGTGAAACGTTGTCCGGCGGCGACCTCGGCCGGCGGAGCGTTGGTGCGCAGACGTACCAGCGTGAGCAGGGTCTGGCGGAAGCGGTGCAACCGGTGCCGGTGGGGGCGCAGTGCAACCCTTCGGGCGTAGATCAGCCAGGAAACGTGCTCGGCGACCTCGTGCAGGACGTCGAACATGGCTCGATACGGGATCAACGAGGCTCCTGCGTGACGGGCTGTGCGCCGGACGGAAGAGGGCTCGGGGGCTGCTCCAGCACGACGTGGGCGTTGGTGCCGCTGATACCGAACGAGGACACCGCGGCCAGCCGGGTTCCGCCGCGCACCGGCCACTCGGTGGTGTCGGTGGGCACGAACAGGCGGGTCCCGCCGGGATCGATTTCCGGAGCGCTTCGCGGAACGGCCCGGCGGCACACGCCGCCGGCGATCAGGGACACCTGACGGAGGCCCAGCCACGTCCGCGCGGCTCCACCTCCTCGGCCGTTCGGGTGACCGCGTCCGAGTGCCGCCCGGCGAGGGGCGTTCATCCGTGCTCACATGCTGCGCCACGCGGAACCACACGGAAGCCGGGGGGGACACAGCACCACTGTGACACTTGTGATCCGCACCCACGATGGCTGGCCACGGCCCGACGAGCAGGCAGGAGTCCATGCACCCTCCACCGCGTCTCATCGTCTTCGACGTGAACGAGACCCTCAGCGACATGACACCGCTGCGCACCCGGTTCGAGGAGGTCGGCGCGCCCGGACACCTGGCACCGCTGTGGTTCGCCGGAGTCCTGCGGGACGGCTTCGCGCTCACCGCGGCCGGCGGCTTCGCCGAGTTCGGCGACCTGGCCGCCGACGGGCTGCGTGCCCTGCTGGCCGGCCTGCCCGAGCGGTCGGGAGGTGTCGATGACGCCGTCCGGTACGTCCTGGCCGGGCTCGGCGCGCTCCCGGTGCATCCCGACGTGCCCGAGGGGGTGCGCGCCCTGCGGGAGGCCGGATACCGGCTGGCGGCGATGACCAACGGCGCCGCCCCCACGACCGAACGCCTGCTGGACGGCGCGGGGCTGCTCGGGTACTTCGAGGCGCTCCTGGACATCCGCGGCCCCCGGGCCTGGAAACCGGCCCCCACCGCCTACCGGTACGCGATCGACCGGCTGGGGGTGGCCGCGGACGAGACGCTGCTGGCCGCGGTGCATCCCTGGGATGTCGACGGGGCACGCCGCGCCGGCCTCGCCGCCGCCTGGCTGCGTCGCGGCGCCGCGGTCTACCCGGCTGCCATGACCGCCCCCACTCTGGCCGCCGACGACCTCGCCTCCCTGGCCCGTGCGCTCACCGGGGACTGACGCGCCCGCCGCGTTCGCCTCCCGGCCGCGCGGCCACGCTCGTCCACGAACGGGCGGAAGGAACCGGTCCGCAGGCCGTCTCCGAGCGCGGGGGCTCGGGCGCCGGTCACCTGTGGCACCAGCGGGCGAGTTCGCCGCCCGACGCCCGCGTTCAACGACAGGGCGCCGATCGTGAGCCCTGCGTGTCCGAGCACGGTGGGGCCGTCTGCCGCCATCGCCGTCGGCTGCCCGAGCCGCGCCATGACCTCGTCCCTTTCCCCGGTGCGGGCATTGCGGCCGGCGCCCGCCGCCGACCGGCTACCGTGAAGGGGGAGCGGACGGGGGCCTGTGCCGCTGTTGCCCGGCCGTGTCCGTCACCTGCCGTCGGCGAATGCGCGGAGGAAGTGGTCGGCGGCCTGCCGCTGGGCCTGTTCGGCCTTGTCCAGGACGGCCGAGGCGCCGAAGAACTCGTGCATGACCCCGTCGTAGCGGGTGAGGGTCGTGGCCACCCCGGCCTCCTGCAGGCGGTGCGCGAACTCCTCGCCCTGGCTGCGCAGGACATCGCGCTCGGCGGTGATCACCAGGGTGGGGGGCATGGCGGTCAGCCGGTCGGCCGGCAGCCCGAGCAGGTCGATCCTGGGATCCTTGGCGGCCTCGGGCCTGCCGTCGAAGGCGTGCGCCGCCATCCAGCTCAGCAGCGCGCGGTTGAGGGGCCTGCCGTCCGCGGCGTCCTCCATCGACTCCCCGTACTGCTCGGCGGTGGTCAGGGGGTAGACGCAGACCTGTGCCGCGGGGACCGGCTCCCCGGCGGCGGCGAGCTGCAGGACCGTCGCGGGCGCCATGTTCCCGCCGACGGACTCCCCGCCGATTCCGACGCGGGCCGGATCGCCGCCGAGCCGTGCGGCGTTGGCGACGGTCCAGCGGTAGGCGGCCAGGACGTCGTCGTGGGCGGCGGGGAAGACCGCCTCCGGGGCGCGCCGGTAGCCGGGGGAGACCACGATCGCGCCGGTCTTGTTCGCCAGCCCGCGGCAGGAGGCGTCGTAGGTGTCGATGTCGAACAGCACCCAGCCGCCGCCGTGGATCCACATGATCACGGGCAGCGGACCGGAGGCCGCCGGGGCGGCGGGGGTGTAGACCCGCAGGGTCTGCTCGCCGCCGGCCGCGTCGGGGATCGTCAGGTCCTCCACGGACCCCACCGGCTCGGGCCCGTCGATCCCCCGCTCCTCCATCACCTTCCTCACGGCGGCGTCGGGGCCGGGCTGCTTGCGGGCCTGGTCCGGGGTGAGGGTCTCGAAGGGGAGGGGCTCCAGGGCCGAGTGGGCGTCGACGATGGCCTGTGCCTGGGGGTCGAGCAGCCCGGAAGCGTCGGTGGCCAGCCGCTTCTTCTTGCCCGTGGCCGAGGCCCTGCCCTCGTCGACGGGCTTGGCGAGCTTGCCGGCGGCCTTCTCGGCGGCGCCGCCGCCGTCGGGCGCGTGCGGGTGCGGGGCGGGCGGCGCCTGCCGCTTGGCGGCGATGAACTGCCGGCCCAGATCGGCCATCCGCTCCGGGCCCACCTTGGTGCGGAAGGACGGGAGTTCCTCGCCCTCCTCGTCGGAGACATGGTGGCGCACCAGGGTGATGAGTTCGGTCAGCGCCCGCTCGAACTCCGCCTCGCCCGGTTCGCCGCCCTCAAGGGTCACCAGCAGTTCCTTCATGCCGTGGTGCTCGTCGCGGGCGTCATGGTTGGCGTCCTCCATGCCCAGCTCGGGCCACAGGGGGTAGAGGACGACCTCCTCGGCGAAGGCGTGCAGCGACAGCTCGAAGCCGATCTGGTCCACCAGGGTGCGGCGATCGCCGCGGCCGGCCTCCAGGTGCTGGAACTGCCTCTCCACGATCGCGTGGTCGTCGGCGATCAGGTGGTCGATGTCGCCGGGCTGGGTGGGGTAGGACAGGGCCACGTCGTCAACTCCTGAAGGGGGCGGGCGTCCGGTCGCCGGAGTGCGGCACCGGTAGGAGTACCCGTGGAGCGAAACGTATGAGCTCTGTCGGTGTTTCTTCCCAATTTAGGCGCAGGGGGTGCACCCGAACGCTCGATGACGTGTCGCCGGGCGAGTACGACTCGGGGTCCGTGCGGTTCGCGCGGTACAGCCTGACAGTGTTGCCCGAGGCACCGCCGCGTGTTCAGGTCTGCCGTTCAGGCCGTGTACGGCCACCCTGGGGCGCGGGTCCGGGGCGCCGTGGCCTCGTGCTCACCGCCGACCGGTCGCCCGCAGCCGTGGGGTTCACTGGCCGGTGGGGTAGGTCTCCTCCTCGCCCGTGCCGTGCTCGTAGCGGTGGGGGGTCAGCGCCCGGGTGCGGTCCAGGTAGAGGAAGGCGTCGTAGCGGTCGGCGAGCACGGTGGGCACGTAGTTGCCCCAGCGTTCGGCCTGCGGCCGGTAGACGACCCCGATGGCTCGATGATCGAATTCCTCGCGGCGCCAGGCCGGAGCCGCCTCGCCGCCGTCCTCCCAGACGAACAGGGCCGAGCCCCCGGGCAGCGCCCGGTGCAGCAGGTCCTCCACGCTGCCGTCCCGGGCGGGCGGCACCTCCATCGTCTCCGGTGGCATGCCCCACTGCTGTGCGGCGATCACCGTTCCCTCGTGGGAGCCGAAGCCGACCAGCACCACGCCCTCTGCCGCGTGGCGCTCGCGCGGCAGCTGCCCGACGTTGACCATGCCGGCATCGGCCATGTGGCAGGCGCGGATGTTCCACGACTCCGGGCCACCGCGCACCTGAACCGTTCCGGGTCTGGTGGAGGCTCGATTCCCTGAGAGGATCGAGTCATGGCACGTCCGTCCCCCTACCCTCCCGAGCTTCGTGAGCGTGCGGTCCGCATGGTCGCGGAGATCCGCCCGAACTACCCGACCGAGTGGGCCGCGATGAAGGCGGTCGCCGCGAAGCTCGGAATCGGCGCGGCGGAGACCGTGCGGACCTGGGTCCGGAAAGCCCAGATCGACGCCGGTCAGCGGCCGGGGGGCACCTCCGAGGAAGCCGCTGAGATCAAGCGCCTCAAGGTCGAGAACGCCGAGCTGAAGAGGGCGAATGAGATCCTCAAGGCCGCATCGGCTTTCTTCCCGGCCGAGCTCGACCGGCCACACAGGCGCTCGTAACCTTCATCGACGAGTTCAAGCAGGTGTTCGGCGTCGAGCCGATCTGCCGTGTCCTGACCGGCCACGGACTACAGGTCGCAACCAGCACCTACTACGCGGCCAAGAGCCGCCCGCCCAGCCTCCGGTCCGTGCGGGACACAGAGCTGAAGGAGCACATCAGCCGCGTCCACGCCGACAACTTCAGCGTCTACGGCGTCCGGAAAGTGTGGCGGCAGCTGCACCGCGAGGGCATACCTGTGGCCCGTTGCACCGTGGCCCGGCTGATGCGTGAACTCGGCCTTCAGGGCGCCCGACGCGGAAAGAGGATCCGTACCACGGTGCGTGACGAGGGACACGAGCGGGCCGCTGACCTGCTGAATCGCGATTTCATCGCGAGCAGCCCGAACCAGCGGTGGGTCGCGGGCTTCACTCACATGCGTACCTGGGACGGGGTGGTCTACGTCGCCTTCGTCGTCGACGTGTACTCCCGCGCGATCGTCGGCTGGTCAGCGGCCACCAGCAAACGAGCCAAGCTCGTCCTGGACGCTTTCGAAATGGCTCTGTGGCGACGTGACCGGGCTGGCACTCCCGCCGGGCCTGGGTTGATACCTCACTCCGACGCCGGCAGCCAGTACACATCTTTCGCCTTCACCGCGCACCTGGTGGACGCCGGTCTCGACGCTTCGATCGGCAGCGCCGGTGACGCCCTGGACAACGCGCTCATGGAATCTCAGGTCGGCCTGTTCAAGACCGAGCTGATCAAACCCCCGTACCTCCTGGAAGACTCTCGCGGAGGTCGAGGTCGCCACCGCGGAATGGGTCGACTGGTTCAACCACCACCGCATCCACACCGCGATCGGAGATATCCCGCCCGCCGAACACGAAGCCACCTACTACGCTCAGCACCAGCCGCAACCGGCGGCTGGAGTCAGCCCATGGAGCCTCCACCAGACCCGGAACGGTTCAACCGGCCGGGGTCAAGCCCGCTGGACCAGCCGTTGGAAGACCGCCCTGAACGCCTTCGACGGCCGTCTGTCGACGGCCCGTCAATAACCCCAACCGCCCTGGTCACACCGAACGCGTGACAGACCCTTCATCGAGCGACACCTTCCGTCAAGCTTCCGGCGCCTGCCGGACACCGCCCCGACCACGACCACGGCCGATGGCGGCCGCCTGTCGGTTGACCCACGCAGGGAGCGGGGCAGGTCCGCACCGATCCCGCGTTCGAAGGCGATCGGGCGGGAACGGTGCGGATTCACATGTCGTACCGCGTTGTCAGCAGGGCGAGAACGGCCGCCAGGAGCACCGCGGACAGGAAACCGACGATCCAGACCACTGCGAGCCGATCGGGCTCGATCTCGACACCGGGATTCTGCCGCTGGGCGATGTAGTGCCTGAGCACCCGGGCGCGGACGGGGAAGAGGGCGATCGGGAGGGAGGCGAACGCGACGCTGTACAGGAACAGCAGTTCCGGCACCGGTTCGGGCCGCAGCAGGTTGATCGCCAGGACAACGGAGGCGAACACGGGAATCAGGACGTAGAACGCCCGCCTTTTCCGCCTGCTCTGCTGCTTCCACGCGCTCCGTGACGCGCCCGGGAGCCTCATGCTGTCGACCAGCGCCCGCACACCGAGCATGAAGAACGCCGTCGCCGCGAGTGCGATCAGCCACCAACCGGGCTCGGGAATCGAGAACAGCATCTTCCTCCCACCGTCCCTTGGTCACACGGCGACTGCTTGTCCGGTGGGCGACGCCACTCCGCCGTGTCGGCGAGCTCGTTCGGCTCGACTCCCACGCCGTCGCACACCGTCTGCGACATCTGTCGCCAGGGGCATCATTGCACCTGCTCATGCCGGAGATCACTGCCGGAACCGGGCAACCTTCTCGGCTCGGAGTTGCCCCACTCGGCGCGATCGGCGGAGGCCGGGCCCGGCCCCGACTCCGGTTCCGGTTCCCGGCCCGGCCGTGTCCACCGCGGGCCGACGGTGTGGCGTAGCTGTTGTGGGTGCTTAGAGATCGTCTCAGTTGGTCAATCTCCGATAGCAGATGAGTGTGGCCGCGATGCCGGCGAAGGCGAGGAAGTGTTCGGCCTTGCGTTCGTAGCGACGGTGCAGACGGCGGTACCCGGATAGCCACGCCACCGTCCGCTCCACGGTCCAACGGTGGCGGCCCAGACGCTGGGAGGACTCGATCCCCTTACGGGCGATGCGGGGTGTGATGTTCCGGGATCGGAGCCATTTCCGCAGGTGGTCGTAGTCGTAGCCCTTGTCTCCGTGCAGCTTGGCGGGGCGGCGTCGACGCGGTCCACGGCGAGATCGGATGGGCGGTATGCCGCGGACGAGGGGTTCGAGACCCTGGCTGTCGTGGGTATTGGCTGCGGAGATACCGATGGAGAGGGGCAGACCGGTTCGCTCCGTGATCAAGTGGATCTTCGAGCCCTTCTTGCCGCGATCGACAGGATTCGGGCCTGTCAGCTCCCCCCTTTGAGGGCCCGCATGTTCACGGAGTCAATCGCGCACCGCGACCAGTCCAGATCTCCCCGGGCGCCGAGTTCGTCCAGCACCAGACGGTGGAGCTTCGCCCACACCCGCGCAGCGGACCACTCGGAGAACCGTCTGTGGACGGTCTGCCACGACGCGCCGAAGACCGGCGGCAACTGCCGCCACGTGCATCCCGAGGTAGCGACAAAGATGATCGCGGCAAGGACCGCGCGATCGTCAACTCGCCGACGGCCACCGCCCTGCGGCCTTGTGGGAATCGGCGGCCTCACAGCCCCGAACAACTCCCACAACTCCTCCGGCACCAGCCCCTCAACGAAGCCCATCGAGTACAGCCCTCTCCGTCGGTACCGGACTCACCGAATCGTCAACGGCCCTCCCAGGCGCCCCAAAACGCGCGAGGTAGTGCCACACCTTCTTGATCGCCTGTGGGTCGTGGTGGCCTGCACGCGCTGCCTCCCCGACGATGCGCGGATTGAGTACGCCGTCGACGGCGATCTGTGCGCCCAAGTCGACGTACTCCTGACCGCGGTAGCCGGGATGACGGAGGAGTTCTGCGACATTGAGTCGGAAGCCGGGGTGCCACTCCACGGGGCAGCCCAGGCGTAACGCCGCAACCTCCACAGCCGTCCCTCGATAGCAGGGGTCGAGGACCAGCGCCTCGGCGTGGCAGTTCGGTCGCACAGGCCCGTGGACCTGCGCCTCGATGTAGTCGTCAAGGTTGTCCTGGCGATCGGCGAGGGCAAGCTCGATGAGCCCCATGCGGGCCGCGACACCGAAACCCGAGGGTTCAAGGAAACTGTCCGGGTAGCAGAACGTGGTCCGCGTCAGCGTCTCGGCCGTCAGCCGAAAGTGGGCAGAGCCGAACCGCGGTGCCCCGCCGACAGGCTTGCGACGGAAGTTCAACGCCCCGTAGACGGGCCGCTCATGAGCGTGTGCGCGTCGTAGGCCCCGTCGAAGATCCGGCTCTCCCAGCGCCACCGGTCGCCGCCGGGATATGCGGTCAGTCCGCCGTTGCTGGTCCCCGTGACGAACTGTGAGCGGTAGACACCGTCCTCGGACATGGCATCCAGGATCGGCTTGTCGTGCAGTAGCCGGTCCGGGTGGAAGTTGAGGGTCACCCGCAGCGTCGGGTCCATCGGAGGGCCCGACGCCAGTTCCGCGACATGGCCAAGGGCCCGTTCCTGTGGTGTCTGGGAGGCTGCGGAGCTCATCCGCACAGTGTTCCTCAAGCTGATCAACCGCTGCACGCGGATTGTCTACCGACAGTCCGGCCATGCGGGAGACGGAGCTGAGCACCAATCGAGACGATCTCTTAGTCACCGGCAGGAGGAGCGCGACCAGGAGCAGGACCAGGCCGTGCCCGAGCAGAAGGCCGGCGGCACCTGGCTCTCGCGCTTCCGCAGGTGACGCGACCGGACCAGGCTGCCAGCGGCAGCCGCCAGGCCGAACGGATGGATCGTAAGGACGAGCAGCTGCTACGGCGCCGAGCACGACCACCCGGGCCAGCAGCCGGACCAGGATTTCGTGAGGCGTAATCGCGAGGCGTAACAAGGCGCTCCTCCACCCGGAACCGGGTGGAGGAGCGCCTTGTGGTTGCGGTGCTCAGGCGTCGGGTTCTTGCCGGAAGTAGTCGGGGGCGAGGTGCCGGAGCCGGTCGTCTTCCTCAGTGACCGGTTCGAGGAAGATGTGCAGGCCGTCATCGAAGACGCCGTGGTGGTCGTAGCTGAACCAGGAGTCCACCACCCTGTAGCGGTCGCCGCGAAGGAGCACGGGACGGAAAGCGCTACTTCCTGGTCGGGGCCATCTGGCAGGGTGTGGCGTGTGACAAGCGAAGGCGATACGAGCAGGGAGGGCGAGGCGTGGGCGATGGATATGCTCGTCCAGTTGCGCCAAGGCAGACAGGAGGCACATGCGCGTCGCGACGCGCTTGCGGCAGCGGTCGACGAAATAGCCGACGGTTTCACGCAACTGGGCCTCAAGCCTTGGAAATCGGAGCGTAAGAGCCCGGCGCGAGAGGACATGAAGGTCCCGGACGTCATGCTCGGTGACCGCGCAGAACCAGCCGCAACGGTTCTCCGGTATGAATCAGCGGTCAACATCCTCAGCGCCGCCGATCAGCTTCGGGGTTTCGCCGTCCTGCTTCGTGCAGAGAAATCGCTGATGGGCGCGGTCTCGGTCGCGCGTGGCGTCTTCGAGGCGTGCCTGTGGGCCACAGCGGTAATCGACCCGACCATCAGCACTGACGAGCGCCTGCAACGTGCCCTGACGCGTCGCCTCGCACGACTCTCAGCAGGTATCCGTCTCAGGAAAATGCTCGGCGGCGATACCGATGCCGACCAGCTCGTTGAGAACGACGGCGACGTGGATGACGCGCACGGGACCAACCGCGATCCTGCGAAGGACATCAGCGACATCTTGGCTTACGCCAAGGACCGGGGCTGGCCTGTGAAGAGGGGCCGTCGCACCCCCGAGATCACACCTCTTTCGATTGACTGGCTCAGCGAGAACCTTGAGCGCCGTATCGGCATCGAGGGGTACGCCTGGACGAGCGGCTCGTCGATGGCTCACGGCGAGCATGCTGCCGACACGGCGGTGTGGGTTGAACTGTCCCAGGACATCGGCACAGCTCCGGCATGGTTGATCCAGTTGTGGTCGAACGGTGCTTGGGCGGGACCGCGCCTCTTCCTTGCAACGCACGCCGCCTACACAGGGAAGGGCAGCCTGCGCCGCGAGTATCAGCGGTTCGAAGAGTTGTTCTTGAGCGGGGTCGGCAAGAGCTGAGGTCCTGGAGATCCATATGGCATGCCCTCATGCGCTACGCCCGTCGTCCTCGCTGCACCGAGTGCAAGGCAGCGTTCACGGACGAGCGGTGGCAGGCGGTGGAGTGCACTGGCTGGGACGCCTTTCTCCGAAGACCCGTCCGACCCTGTGCGGTGACTGCGACCAGCGACATGGGACCGACTGGGAGGAAGCCTGGCCGGACGCGACGTGCCAGGAGCAGGAGCTGGCCGTGCCGGAGCAGAAGGCCGGCGGAACCTGGCTCTCGCGCCTGCGCCGCTGAGCTGGGCACGCCTCTCGACCAGCCGCGCTTCCCCTTCTGGCAAGGACCAGCCCGGCGCATTGGATGGATACGACGGAGAAGGCACGTCATGCTGGAAGCGATCGATGCGAGGGGGGAAGCGTGAGCCGCGGGCAGACGGAAACTCTTGACGAGAAGCACCAGCGCTTGTTGGAAGCTTTCGTGTTGAGGGCCCGCAGGGTGGAGGAGCACTCGCTGGCCGCCGACTGGGACGCTCTTGTCGAGCTGACCCGCATGAGCATCAACGTCCGTGTCGACCGAGGCGAGGTCCGGATCTCGTACGAGCTTCCGCCCGAGGAAGTGGTCGAGTCTGCGGCAGCGCGTATCAGGCCAATTCTGCTGGAGCAGGAGGACTGCTTTCACATGAAGGCGCTCTCGGCTCTGGGCTACATCTGTCGAGCAGCACCGCAAGATGCGGCGTGGATACGGGCCGCACGCGCTGAGTGGCGGACACGGGCGAGCCCCTCCACGCGCGACGAATCCGGCTATTGGGTCATGGTCGCCGACACGTCCACGGGCGAAGAGCGTGACCTCGATGCGCATGGGCTGGCCATGGCCTGGATCTACGGAGACGTCGTGCATCACGACCCAGAGCGACGCAAGGAAGGCGACACCTTCGGACTGCGCGACCGGTTTCGCGCCGCTGTGCCCCTAGTGGCCTGGGCGATGGTCGGCACGATCGAACTCCTGAACTTCATCAGGGCACTGAACGAGGCCGGGATGTTGAAACTTCGACAGGAAGTGTTCGATGAGCAGGTCGCCTTGAAATCGACCGCGTGGGAAGAACGCGCCGAGATGTACTACGCACCCATCGGCGCTCAACCTCCCTCGCTTGCGAGCTCTCCCATGCCCGAGGGGTGGCTCCCTCTGAGCAAGGCATCCGACCTGTCGGTCTTCCGTCACCGCATTGCGGGACAACTCTTGCGAGCTCGTGCACGGTAGGCGGTGAGGCGTCGAGAACCTCGGTGAGGCCTCGGTGTTCACCTCTGTCGCGTCGGCGTCAGGTCTGCGGTCTGCTGGTGGGACAGCAGTCCGGCGACGGCCTGGACCGTGTCGCTGATGTGCTCGCGGCGGCCGAGGTGGCGGGCCAGGGCACGCCAGTTCTTCAGATGGGCGATGCCGTGCTCGACCCGGATGCGCCGCGAGGAATGCGCCGTGCGCTGCCGCTCATACATCTCCTCGTACCAGTCGGGAGCGTTCTTCTTGAACTTCCGGTGCGGTGGTGTCACCACCCGTCCGCCGGTCTGCGCGCCCAGGCCCTGGTAGCCGGCATCGGCGAGGATCTCCACGGCCGGCCCGTCGGCCAGGAGCTTGGCCAGCCCCAGCTGGCGGGCGTGGGTGATGTCCGCGCAGCTGCCCGGCCGGGTCGGGCTGCCAAACAGCACCCGGCCGCCGGCATCGGTGACGACCATGGTCTTGACGGCGTTCTGCCTGCTCTTGCCGGAGATGAACGCCTCCCGGTCCCTGCGTCCGGCGGCCGGGCGCCGGACCCGGATCTCGGTGCCATCGATGATCCCGGTCCTGCCGCTGGCACCGAGGTGGTCGATGACCTCGGCGAGAGTTCGCAGCCGCACGCCGGGGGCGATGGTGCAGCCGCGCTCGGCGAGCAGGGGCCGCACTTCGCCGACGGCGCGGGTGATGGTGGAGCGGTCCACGCCGAACCAGCAGGCCAGCACGTCGTGCGTGGTGGCGTGACGGAGGTGGACGAGCGTGGCCAGGAGCCGGTCGATGAAGACCAGCCGGTGCTTCGCGCCGGCGCCGATCGCCCGCTTCCGCGGCCGGGAGGTGAGCCTGGCCTGGTGCCGCTCTTGCCACAGCGGACCCAGCTCGGCGACGAGTTCTGCGATCACGTCGGCCGACAGGCCCGTGATTCTCCGGTCGCTGATGATCGCTGCACGAGATGCGTTCCCCACCACCCGACCATGATCGGCGATCAGCAGCTCGACGCCTCACCGCCTACCGTGCACGAGCTCGTTAGTTAATTGAGAGGAACGCTGTGAAAGGAAATGTCGCTTCTCAGAAAGCTGCTATTGCCGCGCTCGGCGTCGGCGCCCTTCTCCTGTCCTTTGCGGCGCCCGCGTATGCCGCCGGGGCCGGAAATGAGAACGAGCCTGAAGGAGTAAAACAGTGCATCATCGTGCTGGAGCCACTCGAGCCGGGGCAGACCGATTCCGAGGTTGAAACTCGTACATGCTCGACTGGTGCTGACTTTGCTGCTAAGTCAGATATAGCTGCTCAGAGTACCCTTCTGATGACCTGGTATGCGAACAGTAACTACGGTGGCGTCAGTACACAGATCCGCGGCAAGGCAGGTCCCTGCGACAGTTCAGGGTACGGCTTCAGATGCGTGGGTGACGCTTGGAACGACCGCATCAGCTCGTTCCGGACATTCAACTACTGCAACGCTGTCGAGGAGTACAGGCATGCGAACTATGGTGGAATTATGTTCTATCTCAGCAACCCCGGTTCCTCCGGCCTCAGCGAGTCTTATCTGGGAAGTGGCAGCAACCAGGTCAGCTCCTTCTGGCTCAAGCGTGTGTGATTTCCAAGATTCCTTAGTGGTGAGGATTTCTCAGCGGTGATCAATTCCAGATTCCGTTGAGGACGAGGGGTGCTCGGGCAATGTCGCCGACCCGGCTGGGGCTGAGCGTGACGTGTTGCAGGGTGCGCCATCGCTGCTTGAGCTCGGCGGCGGTGCGCCACCCCATGACCTTGTCCCTGGACTCTTCCCGGTACAGGCCGAGCAGGGCTGCGGTGGAGCAGGTGAACACCGCCGCCGCGCCCGCCCCGAGCACCAGCCGGGACGCCAGCAGCGCCGGGAGGGAGTCGGTGACCAGGCCCGCGCCGCCGCCGAGCCCGTAGGCCATGAGCCCGGCGGCGAGCGGCAGCCGGGGGCCGGCCGAAGCGGTCGGTGGCACCAAGTGCTGCCAGCGGGCCAGTGACGCGGCGGTAGTGAGTCCGGCCGCCTGGGCGATCAGGTCCCGAGTCAAACGTAGGGCGAGCAGCGACAAGATCGCAGATGCCCCCAGCTGACCCTGCTCGCTCGCCTTGCGCCCACACCAAACCGACCTGTGACCGCGACCGTTCCCGCCCAAGCCGTAGGCTCAGCGCATGCCGCCCGAGAGCCGCCCCCAGGACGCCGCCAAGCACTGGCAGGACTGCACGGACGTATACGACTTCCTGGACCAGATACGCCTCAGGCCCGGCATGTGGCTGCGAGGCGGCTCACTCCGCGATCTGCAGACGATGCTGATCGGCTACCAGGTAGCCCTCGGCGTGCACTCCATCGACGACCCCTGCGACTTCTGGCACGGTGGGGCATTCAACCAGTGGCTCGGGACGCGCCTTGGCGGCACCAGCCCGCTCGGCTGGGCAGCCGACATCGAGCGCAACACGCCCGACGGCTCGACCCCCGTCGAAGAGTTCTTCCGCCTCCTCGACGCCTACAGGAGCGAAACGGCGCAAGCCACCGCGACGACTCGCCTTCCCGGCATCGAGTACATGATCAACACCTTCGTCACCCTCTTCTGGCGCAAGCGTCTCCTCGCGCAGACGACCGAACGTCTCGAAGACCGCGGCTTCCGCGTGATCCGCCTGGAAGCCGGCCAATGGAACACGGAGCGAGACATGCACCGTGCCATGGCCGTGGCCCTGGACTTCCCCGACTACTACGGCCACAACCTGGACGCGCTCAACGACTGCCTGGGCGACGTGGCCTG
Organism: Streptomyces sp. ICN903; assembly: GCF_022015835.1. Lineage (NCBI taxonomy): Bacteria > Bacillati > Actinomycetota > Actinomycetes > Kitasatosporales > Streptomycetaceae > Streptomyces > Streptomyces sp. ICN903. The sequence continues at coordinate 17,271 of NZ_JAKMAY010000031.1, forward strand.
CTACGACGATGCTCCCGAAGGCGCCGGACTGGTCCTCGCCTTCACCGACTACGACCGATTCGCGACGAGCTGCCCCAGGGCGGCCCAGGTCGTCCTAGACATCATCGCCGACCAGGCCCGCCAGGCAGCCGTACTTCGCCGCCGTTTGATCTGTCTGGTCCAGAGCAACGACCCGCAGATCCGATTCGAACCCGTCGGCGCTATGCCCGTCCTGTGGAACAACGACGAAGCGCTCGACGCACGTCGCTGCTGAGCAGGCGATCCTTGTCAGCGCACCCGGTTAGGGTGCCCGCCATGAACCTGGGGACACCTGGATGGATGGGACTGTAAATCGTTCGGCTCTGTCTCACATTCGGTGGTGACGGAGAGTGGTTGTTGTCCGAGGATGATGCGGTGGCGAAGCAGGGGGAAGCCTGCTCGTCCGTGCATCTGGCGCGCGATTCGCTTGGTCTTGGTGTTGACTCCCTCGGTGGGGCCGTTGCTGTAGGGCAGTGTGAGTGCGGCGATCACGGCGTCACGGTCGCGGCCCAGGCCGCGGGTGAACGCCTGCAGATGGGGCAGATCGACTGCGCGGACCTGGGCGATCCAGCACGTGAGTGCGTCGGCGTTTCCCGGCTGAGGCTTCAAGAGGGGGGCGAAGTCTCTGACGGCTGCGGCCAGGTGGGTCATCTCGGGGCATGCGGCGGTGAGCCTGGCCAGGAGCTCGTGTTGCTCGGTCTTGAGGTTTTCGGGCCTGGTCAGGAGCATCCGGGCGAGTCGGCGCGGGAAGATGTGGCTGCGGTCGGCGTCCGCGCGGCCCTGGTTGATGTACTTGTGCAGGAGGTTCAGGCAGCCGGTGAAGCCGAGGGCCCTGATCCCCTCGAAGAGGCGCTGGACGGGGACGGCGGGGTCCTCGGCCCGGCGTGTGCGCAGGTGCTCGCGGTAGGGATCGACGAGGCCGGCACGGTACTTGGGGACGCGGAGCATGCGCTCGGGCCGGTCGGCCCGGGCGTAGCGCTTGACGGTATTCAGGGCCAGCTGCAGCCGGCGGGCGCACTCCAGCAGGCCCACCCCTTGGCCGAGCAGGCAGTGGACCTGGTGCCAGCGCTCCAGAGTCGTCTGTGCGCGAGGCCCGTCGTAGAGGGGCGCGTCCAGCACGGCCGCCCAGCAGCTGCTGTGGGCCTTGACCTCGCTCAGAGCGGCTTCGCACAGGTTGTGCCACAGATGCCACCGGTCGGCGACCTGCACCGCGTCGGGCAGGGCGCGACGGGCGGCCTCGGCGTAGGTCGCGGAGCCGTCGCGGCACACCACCTCGACGCCCGGATGCTCGCGCAGCCAAGTTTCCAGCGTGTCGGCCGTGCGGTCGGGCAGCACGTCGATCCGCTCATGGGTCTCGGCGTCGATCACCACGGTGGCATAGCGGTGCCGCCGGCGCAGGGCGAAGTCGTCGACACCGATCACGCGGGGCACCCGCCCGGTGGGCAGCGGGATCCGCAACAAGGTGCGCAGGGCCGTGTGATGCGAGAGGTCCACCGCGAGTACGGTCAGCAACCGCGCCCCCGCCCGGCCCGCTAACTCCTTCACCACAGCCTTGACCTGCCTGGTCGGGCGGGCCGTACGCCGCTGATACCGCTCCAGGACTCCGGGCACCTGTTCGCGGAAGGTCTGGCGGCAGCCGAGCGTGGGACACACCAGACGTCGCACCCGGACCCGCACCACCACCCAGCGCCCGTCGACCGGCACGTCGGCCACCGTCCGCAGCTGATGGCCGTGCACCCGTCCTGACGATGCCCCGCACGCCGGGCAGGCCGCAGCGTCCTGCGGCGTCCGTGCCCGCACCACGATCCGCTTCCTCTCATCGATCACATCCTCGATGACCAGCGGGGACAGCCCCGAGAACACTGTCTGGACAAGCTCGTCGACATCCTTCACACGGACGTCAACGACCCTCGCGACTCTCCGTCACCACCGAATGTGAGACAGAGCCGCTCGTTTGACAGGCCCCTCAGAGGACAGGTACCCCGGTGGTGCCCTGGCCGCCGCCCGCCTCGAAGAGTGAAGAGCACCGGATACGCACGGGCGGTTCCCCCGACGCTCACCCGCTGTACGGCCCGTCCGGGGCCGCTACCGTCCAGGGCAGGGCGGGAGGTTGGCGGCGGTGTACTCCTCGGCGACCGTGAACACCGCGGCGCAGCGCGGGCACTGGGCCCGGCCGAACAGGTAGGTGATCCCCCAGGCGATCCGGCCCTGCCCGTCGCGGACGGCCGTGTCGTACATCCACCGCCCCACTCCGTCGAGTTCTCCCGGGGAGACCGGCCGCAACGGGCGCCGCTCCACATCGCCCCGGTCCCAGTCCCGGATCGCCGCGTAGCACCCGTGAGCCCCGATGGCGACGGTCACCTCCCCGCCGCAGTGCGGGCAGAGCAGCGGGTAGAAGTCGTCCGCGAAGTCTTCCAGGACGGCGCTCCAGTGGTACTGCCCGGTGGCCGCAAGCAGGTCGCGGAAGCTCCGGAGCCAGTCGCCGGGCCGGGTGCGCAGGTAGTGGTTCACCAACTCCCGCAGCTCTGTGACCGCCGCCGCGCAGTCGGCGAACAACGCATCACCCCCGTGATCGTGTGCGGCGCCGCGCACGATCGCCCCGGCCAGTTCCAGCGCCCGCGCACGGGTGCGGGCGAGCTTCACCAGACGCGGCAGGGCGGCGAAACTCGCGGGGAACACCGTCTCGCCGTGGAGACACAACCGATCCCACAACTCCGCCCACACCTCTTCCCCGCCTCCGCGCTCCGCCCGATCCAGAAGCCCGGGCACGCGATCGGCGGCCCCGTGGGAGTCGTACACCCGCGTCCAGTCCACCACCCCGGCATTCAACCGCCCGGAACCCATCACGGCCACCCGCCTCCGAACCCCGGCCGGCGGCGCAACACTCCCGGCCCCGCGCCCGCGAACGACGCAGCGGCCACCCCGGCCCGTACATGCCGGTCCCGGCGATCTCGGTCTCGGCGTCCGCACCGTCGTCGGCGTACCGGTTGTCCCCGCCACTCGCCCCCGGTACACCTCCTGCGACCCCGCTGCTCCGGCCGCCGTGACCCGCCCGGCATCGACATCCCACCGGCCAGACGCGAAGAAGACGGCCCCGGCCAGCGCTCCAGTGGGCGACACGCCCCCGCCTCCCGCGGGATGCGCACGACGGGCTGCTGGTGGCGCACCGCCCGCAAGCCCATCGGACGGCCAGGCCCATGGGTGGCCTGCCGAAGCCAGGACTCGACCGCTGCGGCGGTCTCGAGGGCCGTGCACCGGCCCCCGGCTACGACGGCGACCGGATCGGCCGTCTGGCCGGTGGTCGCTTTCACCTGCTGGCTGATGGCCTGAAGGTAGGCGTGGGCGGTTATCGCGACTGAAGCCGGTGGTCTGGGGCCTCAACTTTGGCCCATTATGGGGCGGGTGATGATTCCTTCTCCGGATGAGGTCGAGGCCGCGCGTACTCCGGCGGGCGGCTGGACCCGTGATCAACTCGCCACCTGGGGTGTGCCCTGGCCGCCCCCGGCGGGCTGGAGGCAGCGACTGGCCGACCAGTGGCACGCCGCCCAGCAGGCCCCGCACCAGGACACCGCTCCCTCGGGGCCCGGTGGGGGAGAGGCGCCCGTGGCCACACCCTGCACCGTCGAGGTGCTGGGGCCGGAGCCCGACTGGCAGCCCGCGCCGGCCCTGGGCTACTACGTGGGCAAGAACCCCGCCTTCCAGGTGAGTCCGTGGCAGTACGCGGCGAGCTTCTACCGGATCGTCGCCGGGCTGACGCCGCCGCTGGAGACGATCGCGGCCCGGCTGCGTCTGGAAGTGGAACGCACCTGGGAGGAGCTGGGCGAGGTGGACGTGGCCCTGTTCCGCATCCAGGGCACGGAGTTCGCCCTCAGCCGGTTCGCGCACGACGAGGACCGCCTGTTCGTGTGGCTGAACCGCTCACAGCGCGACGTCGAGACGGCCCTGGACCTCCTCCTCGGCGCGCTCGGGGTGGGCCGCGAGGCCGTGGCCTTCATCGAGGACCAGGCGGACGACCCGTCCGGCACGCCCGGCTGACGCCTTCCTGTCTCCGGTGGCGCACGGCCAAGACGCCCACAGAAGCCGCCGCGGAGGTCAGTGCACCGCTGCGGTCTCCAGTGGCTGCCAGCGGGGCCCGTCCGGGTCGCCGCTCCAGATCCACTGCTCGTGCTGGGTGCGGGTGAGGCCGAAGTCGTACAGCCCCGGCGCCCCGCGTTCCTCCCACACTGTCCAGGCGCGCAGTACTTCGTCGGCCAGGCGCCGGGGCCCGCCCTGACGGGCCACTACGCCCGCACCCGCCTCCGCCCCTGGACGGGCATCGGTTCCTGCGTGGGGGGTGAGGGTGGCCCAGGAGGCGTGGCCGTCGTGCAGCCACACCACCGGCCCCGCCTGCTCGGCCTCAGCGGTGACGTGGACGTGGATGTCGGGCAGCAGCACCCGCAGGGCGAACAGCAGATGCCCGCCCTCCGGCCCGGTCAGCGGCCCCAGGGCGCGGGGAAAGAGCCCCTCCGCCTCCAGGGGGTGCTGGTCGCGGACGTGGTGGAACGGTGCGCCTGGGTCGGTGCCGCGGGCGGGCATGAACTGGGCCAGTCCCTGCACCCACCCCGACGCGGAGCGCCCACCGTCGGCGACGGTGAGGGCGACATGGCCCAGGCGGCCCCAGGGGGTGACGATCCGCCCGCCGGGCCGGGTCTGTTCCACCCACGCCCAGGGGACCTCCTCGACGGCGTAGGTGGCGATCACCCGGTCATACGGGCCGCCCTGCGGCCACCCGGCCGTGCCGTCCCCGTCCCGGACGGCCACCTTGGCGCCGGCCGCGGTCAGCCGCTCGCGGGCTGCGGCCGCCAGTTGCGGGTCGACCTCGACGGAGGTGACCTGGTCCGGGCCGGCGCGGTGGGCGAGCAGGGCGGCGTTCCAGCCGGTGCCCGTCCCCAGCTCCAGCACTCGTCGGCCGGGTTCCAGCAGCAGCGAGTCGAGCATGTCCACCACGACCGCCGGGCACGACAGACTCGAGGACGCCCGGTCGCCGGTGATCTGGGTGACGGCCGGGGCGTCCGGCCTGGCGTAGACATCGGTCGGCAGGCCCGTGATCCTCCGGTCGCCGATGATCGCTGCACGAGGCACGTTCCACACCACACGGTCATGATCGGCGATCAGCAGCTCGACGTCTCACCGCCTAGCGTGCACGAGCTCGCCAGCGCCGCATCAGACAACGTTCGCCCTGTGGCGCCGCTAGAAGCTCGTCGAAAAAGTCCACCGGGCATGGCCAGGGATGGGCCTTTCCCGGCCCCGTAGGGGCGCTTGGACGGACGTGGGATCGGGTCCTGGGGCCGAGTTGCCTCCCGGTCCCCTCAGGAGTCCGCAGCAGCCCACTCCATGCGTCACGAAACAATGCCTGACCTGGTCTTTTGTTCCCCTCGCTCCTATGATCGCACTCGGTTGAAAGGGGGGCCGGGTGGACCGGACCGTACGCACCGTCGAGGACGTTCTCGCGCTCTTGGACGGGCTGTTCGCATCTGAATCCGGGACTGACCGTTTGGCGACCGGTGACGGCAAGAACTTCTGGGATCGCTTCTATGCCGACCGGTCAAGGCCGGTCCCGTTCTTCGTGGCGAAGCCGGACGAGAACCTGGCCGCCTACTTCGACCAGGGCCTGATCGCTCCCGGTCGGGCTCTGGACCTGGGCTGCGGGGCGGGCCGCAATGCCTTGTTCCTCGCCTCGCGCGGCTTCGAGGTGAATGCGGTCGACCTCTCCCCGGTGGCCGTCGCGTGGGGCGAGGACCGGGCTCGCGAGGCTGGAGCCGGTGTCCGCTTCCTCTGTGGTGACGCTTTCGCTCTCCCTGCTACCAGGTTGGGCGGCCCGTACGACCTGGTCGTCGACTCAGGATGCTTCCACCACCTGCCGCCGCACCGGCGCGTCAGCTACCTGGCCCTCCTCGACCGGGTCCTGGCCCCCGGCGGCCATCTCGCCCTCACCAGCTTCGCCGCCGGCGAGGGGGGAATGGGGTCGCAACTCGCCGACGCGGACCTCTACCGTGAACGCGATTTGCAGGGCGGTCTTGCTTACACGCCCGAATCGCTGCGCTGGATCTTCTCCGACCTGGTGGAAGTCGAACTGCGCCGCATGCGGGAAGAGCCGCCCGAGTCAGCACTCTTCGGTGTGACGTCTCTGTGGACCGCGTTGTTCCGTCGGGATACAGCCTCTGCCGCTTCAAGCGACGTTCGCCGCATTCGCGACCTCGCGTAGGAGCTCGTCCTGGGCATGCTTGTTCCGCCAGACGATGTAGTGACGGAGCGTGCTGCCCTGCTCCTTCACGGCGCTGCGCATCCCGGCCTCCAGAACGTGGTCGAGGACCTCCGCCGACAGGATCGCGGCAAGATCCGCCCACCGGGTTCGCGGGGCGGCGCCCCTGCCCGCGGCGCTAGGACCGGGCCACCAAGGGCGGCCAGTCGCCGCCGGACGGCGGCCTCACGCGTGTCCTCGTCGGCGCCAGCGTCCAGCTCTTGTGAGAGCAGGCGGGGGATGGGCCGTTCCCATCGGTGCAGCCAGTCGGCGTGCCGGTCCTCACTGTGAGGACATTGCCTGTTCGGTTCCTGCGGCCTACCGGTCCTTGTGTGCTTCAACGATCAGGGCGAGGGAGATCGTGCTCTGTCGCCGCGCCGGGCGGGCACATCGCCTCAGCCCGGGCCGTGCTTCAGACCGGACTCTCGTTCCACGCCTCATGCTGTGACGATCACGGCATGGGGCATGGGGTGTGGGGCCTTTCCGATGAGCAGTGGTCGATGCCGGGATCGTTGCTGCCCCTGGCGGTGCCGGCCGCGGATCGCCGGGACGTCGGCGACTGTTGGAAGAGAGGCGTCGTCTGCGGTTCTGCGTGGCCGCTCGTGCTGCGTGGGCCCTACGCTGTGGCAGATGGAGGCCATCGAGATCCGGCGTGCAGCCGGACAGGACGCGGACGCTCTCACCGGCCTGATGCATGCCTCGCGTGCCTACCGGCGGGGCATGTACGTCACGGCGCTGGCCGGCTACCGGATCACCGCCGATTACATCGTCCGTCGCCAGGTTTTCGCGGCCGTTGACTCCACCGGGCAGGTCGTGGGCTTCTACGCCTACGCTTTCGGCTTTCCCCAAGTGGTGGAGTTGCAGTGGCTGTTCGTCGCCGACGCCCTCCAGGGGCGCGGCATCGGCACCCGTCTGATACGGCATGCCCTCGCCCGAGCCAGGGCGGCCGGGTACGCCGGGGTGGGGGTGATCGCCCACCCGCCCGCTGAGGGGTTCTTCGCCCGCTTGGGAGGCGCACGGACGGGAGAGGTCCCCGCCGTACCACCGCATATCCGTTGGGAGCGGACCCGGTTCATGCTCCCCACCGACGACGAATAGGTCCGGCGGAGCACGTACTCCTCGCGGTCGGCAGCGCCGCAGTGTTCGGCGCCTGTGACCGGCACACCGCCTGTGTGTCTGCCGGGATCGGCACCGTCGTCTCCAGCGCCTCCGAGTGCGCGCTCCCGCCCGGGAATGCTGAGTGGGGTCACCGAACGCTGCGGGAGCGCACCGGGCGGGTATCACGGTCACCGGCCGGGGCGCGGAGGACGTCCGCCTGCTCCTGCCGTTCGGCAACAGCGTCACCGTGACCGGTCCTGCAAAAACCCGTGCGCGCATCTGGCGACCCACCACGCAGGCCCTTCGGGACTACTCCTGAAATGCCTCGCGAGGTGGCATCGGTGTCCTGTCCCGCAACCACCATGCCACCCGCCCCACCCCAGCGCGGCAACTCCGCCCGGCAGGGGACAGGGACAGACGGGCGGGGCAGGGACCGCTCTGCCCGGTTCTGTGCTGCCTGCCGGTCGGACTTACGCCTTCTGTGCCTGCCTCTCTTCCCGCCCTCCCGCGGTCTGGTCTTCTCCAGCGTGGTGGCGGGTTCGGTGGGGAGCCTGCCCGGTCGCTCACCATGGTCGCTTGTCGGTGCGGGCGTCATGGTGTTGCGAGGGGGATGCCGTGTGGGTGGTCGGTGAGGAGGGCTGCGATGTGGTCGGCGCAGCGCAGGGCCGCCTCGGCCATGGCGCGCCGGGTCATTCCGGCGATGTGCGGGGTGAGCAGGGCGCCCGGCACGCCGGACAGGGGGGAGGCGAAGGCGGCGTGTTCGTGGGCGAAGGTGTCGACGGCGGCGGCTGCCAGGGGGTGGGCGGGGTCGCGCAGCGCGTCGGCCAGCGCTTGTTCGTCGACGATCCCGCCCCGGGCGGTGTTCAGCAGGATCGCTCCGGGCCGCATCAGCGCCAACTCCGCCCGGCCGATCATCGAGCGGGGTTGTTCGGTGAGCGGAAGATGCACCGACACCACGTCACTGGTGGCCAGAAGGCCCTCAAGGGACGCGACCTGGCGTACCGCCGGCTCCGCCGGTGCCGGGCGGCGGGAGAAGCCCTGGACGGCCATGCCCAGGGCGGCTGCCCGGACCGCCAGGGCCGATCCGATCCGCCCCAGTCCGGCGATGCCCAGAGTCAGTTCCGACAGCTCGACCGCGGGAGCGGCCGGAGTGCTCCAGCGGCCGTCGTGCGCGGCCTCGTTGTGTGCCGCCAGGTTCCGGGTCAGGGCGAGCAACTGGGCCAGGGCGAACTCCGCGACCGCGTTCGCGTTGGAGCCCGGGGTGTGGGTGACCGCCACGCCGTGGCGGGCGGCGGCGGCCAGGTCCACGTGGTCGGTGCCCGCCCCGGCCCGCCCGATCACCCTCAGCCGGTTGGCCAACGCCGGGCCGGTCGCCGCCGCCAGGAACACGGCGCGCAGCGGGACGCCGGCCCGGGACTTGAGTGCGTGGTAACCGAGCCCGCCGCGGACGGTCTCGGCGACAAGCGCCGGCTCGTCGAAGGCGTCGAAGTCGGCGAAGGCCACCCGGCCCGCCCACGCCGCCCGCACGCCCGCCGGGTCGGTCACCCGCCGGAGGTTCAGCGTGACGGCCAGACCGTGCCCGAGCAGACGCTCCAGCTCACGGTCGAGTAATGCCCCGGGAGCCGCGTCCAGCAGCAGCACTCGCATCCGCCCCATGGATCCCCCTTCCCGGCAGGTGGACCGTACACGGTCCAGCGACCGACGGCGAGAGCCCCGGCCCCTGTACCGGCTGACAGAGATCCCTACACCCCGAGTTCTTCGAGTGCTTTCACTCGCTCGTCCGACAGCCGGTTCCGCCTCTGGCGTTGGTTGTTAATCCATACCCCGAGCCGGATCGGGTGCTCCTGCCCGGCTTGGTCGTGGATGGTTTCGATCCATTTGCGGGGCACTTTCACGTGTCCCTCCCGTGCCTGGTACTGGCGCAGCGCGGCGAGGCCGCGGTCCCAGGCGCTCGCGCCTGCGGGTACCACCACCGCTCTATCGATCCCGGGGTCGGCCTGGCCGCCCGGCGCCGTCGCGGTGGGCTGGATGCCGAGGGCTTTCAGGCGTTCGCGTTGTCCGTCGGCCAATCGCTTCCACTGGGTGCGCTGCCTAGCGAGCCAGAGTCCGATGTCCTCTCCGCCGACGGTGACGCCGGGCCGGATCTCCTCCAGGGTGGCGCCGCCGTCGATGCAGGCCCGCACGGCTGCGTACTGCCGCTGCCAGTCGACGGTCCAGCCGTTTTCCGCGGGGTTCCAGTCGGGGTCGATCTGGGCCAGCCGGGCGGCCCGCTGCGCTGCCCGTGCCGGGTTTTTGCCGAGCCCGCCGGGGCGGCGGCAGTTGGTGAGCCACTGGCCGATGGGCCGGCCGTGTGCGACGGCGGTTCGGGGTGCGCACAGTGTGCCGTGGACGGCGTGGTAGGCCCGGGCGGCGGCGAGGTTCTCCTCGAAGGTGGCGTCGGGTACCGACCACACCATGCCGGCTTCCTCCAGCAACTCCACCCGCCACTTGGCCAGCGTTCCGGCCCGGTAGGCGCGGCGTTGTTCGCTGATCCATGTCCCGAGGGGGAAGGTGCCGACGCGGGCGTCCAGCGGTACCGCTACCGGCCTGGCCGCGCGCCCCGCACCACCGCCCTGCTCCTGCTCCTGTTCCTGGCCCTCGTGCTCGCCGCCGTGCTCCTGGTGCTCGTCCCCGTCCCTGTCCCCGTTCTGTTGCTGGCGCCAGGTGCGCAGGGCGTTGAGTCCTGCGAGCCAGACCTGGGATTCGGGCCGGATGACGCGGGTGCGCACGAATTGGGCGACCAGGTGCGGGTCGCGGGGAGTGGAGAACCGCAGCAGCGGCACCTTCTCCAGTGCTCCCTCATCCCCACCCTCGCCACCACCGCCGCCGCGTGCGGGGTCGGGATCGGTCACGGAGGCGGGCCGGCCGCGGCTGGGTGCGGTGGCGACCGCGAGCTGCTCCACGACCGCCTCGGAGTGGCTGCGCAGCCCTTGCAGTACGGCCACCAGTGGTTTGTAGGAGGCGGAGGTGAGCATGTCGTCGGGCGCCTCGCCCGGGGTCAGGAACACCGGCACGACCAGCCGGGCCACCTTCCCCTGGCCGGGTTTCTGGCGTAGCGCCCGGCCGACGGCCTGGACGATGTCGACGGCCGAGCCGCGCATGTCGGCGAAGAGGACACCGTCGACACCACGCCTGCCGGTGATGTCCACGCCTTCGCCCAAGACGCGGACGTTCGCCAGTACCGCCAGTTCGGTCTTCCAGCCGTAGTCGTCGACGCCGTCGGCGAACCGGCCCAGTACCGCCCGCCGATGGGCGGGATCGTGCTCTCCGCACAGCCAGTCCGCCCATACCCGCCGCGGGTAGGTCGCCGGGTCCTCCTGGTGCAGCCGCGCCGCGGTCTGTGGCAGAGCCCGCGCGAAAGACATCGCTTCCACCGTGCGGTGGTGGAAGCTGATCAGCGACCGCACGCCCGTCTCAGCGGCGTGCTTGACCAGCGCGGCCTGCAGGGCGGCGAGGCGCCGGCCCCGCCGCTCCTCCTCGCTCCCACCCGCACCGAGATCCGGGGGGCGGATCTCGAGGACGTCGATCTCGAACCGCGCCAGGACACCCCGGTCGATGGCTTCGGTGAGGGAGAACGTGAAGACGTGTGGCCCGTAGAGGCGTTCGTCGTCCATGCTCGCCACCAGCCGCCCGGGGAGAGCCGCAACGGCCTCCGAGGCGCCCTCTGCCGCCTTTCCTGTGCCTCTCGGGGTTGCGGTCTCCTGAGTCCCGCCCCGGTCCTCTGCGGCCTCCTGGGCCCCGTTCCTGCCCTCTGTGGTCTCTGCCTCGCCCGGCCGCCCAACGGTGGCTGGTTCCCAGATGCGGGGTGTGGCGGTCAGGTACAGCCGCCGCGCAGCCGGGATCCGTGCTTGGTCGTGGATCGCGGCCCAGGGCTTGGCCAGACCCCCACTGGTGCGGTGGGCTTCGTCGACCACCGCCAGCCCGAACGGCTCCAAACGCTGCCCGTAGACCCCCTGGAACGCCGCCTCCAGCGGCCCGGGCACCTGAACCATCGCCCCGCCCGGATCCTCCGGACTGGGCTCCTGGCGGGGCGCGAGAGAGGCGTAGGTGGCGAACACGACCGCCGGCCCGGTCCCGGCCCACAAGGCGAGCCGGATCGCGTTGGTGGTGCACCGCACCCCCAACGCCTCCAGCGCCTCGTCCCCCTCCAGGGAGCACACCGCGACCGCCGGGCCGGTGTGGCCGGCTGTCCGCCACGCCTGAACGGTCTGGGTCAGCAGGTCCAGGGTGGGCACCATGACCAGCACCCGCCCCCGCGGCTCCAGGCGACGCGCGGCCTCGGCGGCGATCAGGGTCTTGCCCGCCCCGGTGGCCGCCACCGCCGTGGCCCGCAACCCCTCCGCCGGCACCTCGCTTCCTGCACGGTATTCCAGCGCCCGGACAACCGCGTCCACCGCCTCCACCTGATGCGGCCGAAGCCTAATACCCGCCACGAAACCCCCTCCCATCCTTTTCCTTTTCCCCTGATACGGTCTGCTCTTTTCCGTGTCTGGAGTATGACGCGAATGAATTCTGCGAAATAACAGGATTGAATTCCTGTCAGGTCACCTCTCGGCAGCACTCGCGGCGAACGGCGCCACCTCGATCAACCCCTCACTGGTGGTGCGGGCGCGCTCGGCGAGCAGGCCGACCAGGCGCTGCGGGGTGATGCCCTGGGCGGCGGCATAGGCCCGCAGTCGCCGGGAGGTCTCTGCGTCCAGCGGGATGTCCAGCCTCAGCTCGTTGACACGGTCCTGCCGGGCCTGTTGCCGGCGCTCCCGCTCGGCTTCCTCCCCTCGGGCCTGCTCAAGGAGGGCGGCCCGTTCCTGGAACTCCCGCTCGGCTTCCTCGCGCGCCCACCGCACCGCCGTGGGATCACGCTCGGGGTCGTAGACCTCCAGCCCCTCTTCCTCCATCACGTATCCGATGCGGCGCCATTCGGTGTGCTCGGCCACCGCGATACCGATAGCGCGGGCATCCTCGTCACTCTCGCAGACCTTCGAGCGAATCCGCTCACGGATACGCGCCTCGTCCGTGGCCTTCTCGATCTGCTCCACGGTCATGCCCGTCGTTCTGCGCCGGACCGCTGCGCGTGCGCGGATTTTCGGTCCCTCCCACTCGTCGTACACGGGCTGGTTCCTCGCTTCTCGAGGGTGGTGTGTTTTCCCAGACTCTACACACTGATGCATCACCACGCATCAGGAACCCGTCCACCCGCCCCATCCCCTCGCCCCGTGACTACCTGTC
>NZ_JAKMAY010000310.1:0-6172 GCF_022015835.1 Streptomyces sp. ICN903
GCCCACCCCCGGCCTGCCCGACATCCCCTTCACCACCGACACCCTGGTCACCATCGCCCCCTACGCGTTCGCCCTCGCCCTGGTGGGGCTGATGGAGTCGCTGATGACGGCCAAGCTGGTCGACGACATCACCGACACCCACTCGGGCAAGACCCGCGAGTCCATCGGCCAGGGGATCGCCAACGTCGTCACCGGCCTCTTCGGCGGCATGGGCGGCTGCGCGATGATCGGCCAGACCATGATCAACGTGAAGACCTCCGGCGCCCGCACCCGCCTGTCGACCTTCCTCGCCGGCGTCTTCCTCCTCATCCTGGTGGTCACCTTCGGCCCCGTGGTCTCCACCATTCCGATGGCCGCCCTGGTCGCGGTGATGATCCTGGTCTCCTTCGCCACCTTCGACTGGCACTCCATCCGGCCCAAGACCCTCAAGCGGATGCCCGTGGGCGAGACCGCCGTGATGGCCGTCACCGTCGCCGTGGTCGTGGCCACCCACAACCTCGCCATCGGCGTCGTCGTCGGCGTCATCACCGCCATGGTGATCTTCGCCCGCCGCGTCGCCCACCTCGCCGAGGTCTCCGGCGTGGTGGACCCCGACGGCACCAGCGTCGTCTACGCGGTCACCGGCGAGCTGTTCTTCGCCTCCTCCAACGACCTGGTCTACCAGTTCGACTACGCCGGCGACCCCGACGACGTCGTCATCGACCTGTCCGACGCCCACATCTGGGACGCCTCCTCGGTGGCCGCCCTGGACGCGATCGAGACCAAGTACGCCGCCCGCGGCAAGAAGGTCACCATCGTCGGCCTCAACAAGGCCAGCGCCGCCATCCACGGCAAGCTCGCCGGGCAGCTCGCCGACAGCCACTGACCGCCGGGGACGCTCCCGGAACCACATCGGCCCTCCGGTGCTTTCGCGCCGGAGGGCCGATGTGCGGGCGGATGCCGGAGGCGTCAGCCGAGCTTCTCCGTCTGGGCCTCGATGACGGCGGTCGGGAGGTCGAAGTCCTCACCGTTGCCGGCGGCGGCGATGTTGAAGGAGGAGAAGACGGCCAGCGTGGCGCCCTGGCGGACCACGGCCAGCTTGAGCGGGACCTTCTCGCCCTCCTGCTCGCTGGTCACCGTCCAGGCGGCGGCCTCCTCACCACCGGTGACCTTCTCCTCCTCGATGCCGGTCACCTTCTGCCCGTCGCCCTTGACACCTCCGGTGAACCCGCCGGAGCAGGACTCGGCGGCGGTGCGCAGGTCGGCCAGGGCCTTCTGTGCTCCCCCGTCCTCGTAGGAGCTGAGGGTGACCATCGTCGTCGTGGCGTCGAGGGCGCCCATGATCGCGTCCTCGAAGTTCTCCAGGTCCTCCTCGGTCAGCTCCTCGGAGCCGCCCGTGCCGCCGTCGGCCGGCTTCTCGGGCTCCTGGGTGACGATGCGCTGGGCGGTCGCCGCCGGGTCGCCCAGCGGCACGCCGAGCTGGGCGTGGGCCAGGGGCGCGCACTCGTCCTTGTCGGAGGAGACCTCCTTGGCGGAGACGCTGTCCCCGGCGCCCAGCTTCTCGACCTTGTGGCCCTCCACGTCGCCGTCGGCGAGGACGAGCTTCTCCAGCTCGGCGGAGGTCTTCGCCCCGGCGGCCGGCCCGGCGGAGGAGGACTTCTCGGACTGGCCGGCCTTGGCCTTCTCCTCGTCGCCCCCGCCGGAGTCCGAACCGCCGCAGGCGGTGGCCAGCAGGGCCAGGCAGGCCGCGGAGGCGGCGAGGGCGGTACGGCGTACGGCGGTGGATCGCATCGTGTGCTCTTTCTGCTCCGTTGACGGCCCCAACCGTCGCCCGGAGGGCGTTTCCGGCACAGGCCCGCCACAGGTCCCTGTGACGGGCCAACTCTAGGAGTTCACGCCGCGGCGGAGACGGGAAGTTTCGGACCGGCGTTCGATCGTGACGGTGATGTGATCATCCCGGACCCGGGCCGTGAAACCCCCGCCCGCACCGCCTTCGCCCCGCCCCGCCGGGGTCGGGGCGGGGCGAAGGCGGTGCGGCGGGCGCGGGGATCAGCCGGTCAGCGGCGCTTGCCGAAGTTCTGGACCCACCAGGGGCCGCCCGCCTTCTCGCTCACCCCGATGCCGATGTCCTGGTAGGCGCAGTTGAGGATGTTCCTGCGGTGGCCGGGGCTGTTCATCCAGCCGTTCATCACCTGCTCCGGGGTCCTCTGGCCCCTGGCGATGTTCTCCGCCAGCGCGGACCAGGAGTATCCGGCGGCCTCGACCCGCGAGGCCATGGTGGAGCCGTCGGGGCCGACGTGGGAGAGCACGCCGCGCTCCGCCATGGTTCCGGCGTAGGTCCGGGCGGCGCGGGACAGCCTCTCGTCCACCGTCAGCGGCCGGCAACCGGCCTTGGCCCGCTCGGCGTTGACCAGCTGGAGCACCCGTCGCGCGGCCGCGTCGTCCGTCTCCGGCTCCGGCTCGGCGGGCCGGGAGGCGGTCGGCTCGGGTGCGGGGGTCCGCTCCGGCGCGGTGGGCCGCGGGGTGCCGGGCTCGCCGTCCGCCGGGGGCTTCGAGCCGAGGTCGACGGTCAGGCCGAACTTGTCCAGGACCTCGGTGACGGGCTGGAAGAAGGTGGTGCCGCCCCTGCTGCAGTCGCCGTTGCCGCCCGAGGTGAGTCCGACGGCGACGCTGCCGGCGAAGAGCGCTCCACCGCTGTCGCCGGGCTGGGCGCACACGTCGGTGCGGATCAGGCCGTGGACCCTGCCCTGCGGGTAGTTGACCGTGGCGTTCAGCCCGGTGACGGTGCCGCCGTGCAGGCCCGTGGTGCTGCCGCTGCGCTGGACGCGCTGGCCGACGAACGCCTCGCCCGCGCCGGTGATCTCCTGGGTGCCGCCGTTGTAGAGGTTCACGGCGGCGGGACGCGGCACATCGGGGTTGTCGTAGCGGATCAGCGCGTAGTCGTCACCGGGGAAGCTGCTCTCCACGGCCCTGCCCACCCGCTGCCGCGAGGAGTCGCCGCTGCTCCAGGTGGCGCCCTTCTTCGTGCAGTGGCCCGCGGTGACGATGAAGTACTCGTCCCCCTTGCGGGCGTTGAAGCCGGCCGAGCAGCGGGAGCCGCCGGAGGTGATGGCGTCCCCGCCGGCGACGAAGGGCTCGAAGACGCCCCCGATCCGCTCTATTCGGGCCCTGCCGCCCAGCTTCGCGACCTTCTGGCGCAGCTCGCGCCATTTCTTCCCGGTCACGGTCGAGTCCACCGTGACCAGCACCTTGTTGGTGCGGGGGTCCACGGCCCAGGAGGTGCCGGGGGTGCGGGTGCTGCGGTCCAGCGACGACTTGGCCCTGGCGAGCTCCTCGGTGGTGCTGGCCACCTCCTTCGCCACGGCTCCGGCCTTGCGGACCGCCGTCAGGTCGCCGCCGTCGACGACGTTGACGACCAGCTTCTTCTCGGCGGGGTCGTAGTAGGACCCGGCCGCCTCCTCGCCCAGCTTCGCCTCCAGCCGGTGGGCCAGGGTGCTCGCCTGGGCCGCGCTCAGGAGCGAGGGCGCGGGGATGGCGTCCGCCTCGGGCTGCAGCACGACGATCGTGGTGGCCGCCACGGACGCGGCGGCGGCGCCGATGGCCGCCTTCAGCACCATCGGGCGTCTGCGCGCCCGCCGTCCTCGCTGCTGCTTCACCTTCACAGATCCGCTCCGTTCACTCGTGGGGGGATCGCCCCGGGGCGACGTCCGAGGGGACGCTATCGCCGCGGATCAGCGAGGTGAGCGGGTTTCAAAGTGCCCTCAGGGACAGCTAAGGAACAGCTAAGGCGGGCCGTCGGCCCCTCGCCTGCCCGCCTCCGTCCGCCCCCTGCGGGGACGGGGAGGACGGAGGCGGGAGAGCCCGGGAAGGCGGAGCCAGGTCCGGCGCCGCCGCCCGTGGGAGGCGCGCTCACCGCCCGGGGAGCGCTCCGGCGCCAGCTCCAGCTCCATCCGCACCCGCGCCCCGCCCAGCGGCGCGCGGCCGACCTCCAGCCGGCCCCGTCCGGTGTCGGCGGCGCGGTGGGCTATGTCCAGGCCCAGGCCGGTGGAGCCGCCGACGCTCGCACCCCGGGCGAGCGCCTGCTCGGGATCGGGGATGCCGGGGCCGGCGTCGTCCACGGTCACCACCACCGCGTGTGCCGTGCGGTGCACCCCCACCGCCAGGGCCGTGCCCTCCGGGGTGTGCCGGAAGACGTTGCCGACCAGGGCGTCGACGGCCGCGGCCAGGTCCTCCTCCGGCAGCGTCACGGGGGTGGGCTCGTCCGTCACCGTCACCGCGCAGTCCCGGCCCTGCTGGGCGGCCAGGACCGACCAGAAGTCGGTCCGCGCCGACACCACGCGCGCCGCCTCGCACGAGGTCCCCGGCCCCTGCGGGGCAGGGGCGAACGAGGCCGCCGACAGAGGCGTGCGGGCCGCCTTGATGATGGAGTCGAGTTCCTCCTCCAGGTGGGTGACGGCCGTCTCCAGCCGGTCTGCGTC
Source organism: Streptomyces sp. ICN903 (assembly GCF_022015835.1). NCBI lineage: Bacteria > Bacillati > Actinomycetota > Actinomycetes > Kitasatosporales > Streptomycetaceae > Streptomyces > Streptomyces sp. ICN903. Next base: position 4,458 of record NZ_JAKMAY010000310.1, read on the forward strand.
CTCCCGCCGCAGTCCGGAGGCGATGCGCTCGGACTCCAGATGCAGCGCCGTCAGCGGCGTCCTGAGGCGGTGCGAGAGGTCGGCCACCAACTCGCGTTCCATCGCCAGCAGTTCGACGACACGGTCGGCCATGGCGTTGAACGCGGAGCCGGCCTCCTGCAGTTCGGGAGGGCCCTTCGGCTCCAGCCTCCTGTCCAGATCCCCCTCGCCCAGGGCGTTGGCGGCGCGCGAGAGGTCCCGCGATGCGCGCACCACCCGTGCGGCCAGCCGGTCGGCGACCAGCACCGACCCCGCCACCAGGACCAGCGCCAGCGCCGACATCACCATCCAGGAGGTGCCCACGCCCCGCTCGAACTCGGCGCGCGGCACGAAGGACTCGACCACCGCCACCCGGTCCCTGGCCAGCACCACCGGCTGCAGATGGACCCAGCCCCCCTCGGTGTCCTGGGCGAAGGTCCGCTGCTGCCGGGCCGCCCGCCGCCACGCGTCGGCGGGCGCGTAGGCGGTGCCCACCAGGCGTCCGCCGGGCAGGTGGACGCCCAGCCGGCCGGTGTCGTCGACCTCGGCCAAGGCCTGCTGCACCTCGTCCGGGCGGGTGGTCAGGGCCAGTACGGGGGCCAGTGCCGCCGCCCGCTGCTCGGCCACCGTGATCGCCCGGGACCTCACCTCGGACTTGACCAGCAGGGCCAGCGGAATCAGGAAGGACAGCGCGACCATGGAGGTGACGGCCAGCGCGACGCCGGCCAGCGTCCGTCTCATCGCGGCGTCACCAGCTTGATGCCCACGCCCCGCACGGTGTGCAGATAGCGCGGCCGGCTCGCCCGCTCGCCGAGCTTGCGGCGCAGGGAGGACACGTGCACGTCCAGGGTCTGCTCCTCGACGTAGGACTGGCGCCACACGTCCGCCAGGACGCGGCGGCGCGGCACCACCCGGTCCGCGCGCTCGGCGAGATAGGCCAGCAGGTCGAACTCCCGCCGGGTCAGGCGCAGTTCGCTGCCGTCCAGGAAGGCCGACCGCGCCTGCCGGTCGATGGCCAGGCCGCCCACGCGTATCGCGCCGTCCCGGGGCTCCGCCTCCGGGACGCCCGGGCGCTCGGCCGCCGCGGCGGAGCGGCGCAGCACCGCCCCGAGCCGGGCCGCCAACTGCCCGCCGGAGAAGGGCTTGACCAGGTAGTCGTCGGCTCCGGCGTTGAGCAGCCGGATGATCTCCGCCTCGTCGTCGCGCGCGGTGGCCACCAGCACCGGCACCTGCGAGATGCTGCGCAGCATGCGCAGGACGTCGACGCCGTCGAGGTCGGGCAGCCCCAGGTCGAGCACCACCGCGTCCGGCGGCTGCCGCGTCACCTCCCGCAGGGCCTCGAAGCCGTAGGGGGAGCTGCGCACCACGTGGTCGTGCCGGGACAGGACGTCGATGAGCCTGGCCCGTATCACGGGGTCGTCCTCGACCAGAAGTACCGATGCCATGGCCAGGGACGGTAACGGGTGCCGCCGGCGCGTCCGCGACCAGTGCCCTGTCAGGGGGCTTTCGCGAACCTTCAGGGCCTTCCCGGACCTTCCCGGGCCCTCGCGCGGGCGGCGGCGCGCGGTCGGGCAGTATGGGGCGGTGCCCCGCTACCTGCGCTACGTACTGCTGTGGCTGTCGTGCACGTCCCTCAGCGTGACGACGGTGAGCCTCACCGTCCAGTTCGTGGTCGGGACGACCCGGCCCACCCCGCC
>NZ_JAKMAY010000311.1:0-4826 GCF_022015835.1 Streptomyces sp. ICN903
GGGCTGGCGGTGGACGGCGCGGTGCGGGGCCGGGGTGTGGGCAGGGCGCTGCTGCGCGCGGCGATGGCCGAGGCGAGGCGGCAGGGCGCCTCGCGGATCACCCTGCGGGTGCTGGGCCACAACGCGTCCGCGCGGGCGCTGTACGCCTCGGAGGGCTTCGCGGTGGAGGGCGTGCTGCCGGGGGAGTTCCTGCTGGAGAGCGGGTCCGCGGACGACGTGCTGATGGGGCGCTCGCTGGCCTCCGGCTGATCCGCCCGATCCGCCGGGCCCTCGACCCCGGGCCGCCCGTCGGCCCCGGGTCACCCCCGCGGCGGCCCGAACCGCTCCCACAGCCGGGGGAAGGCCGCGGCCAGGGCCCGGTCGTCCTCGAAGCCGGGCGGTGCGCCCTCCGGCTCCGGGGGCGGTTCGGGCAGGCCGAGATCGGGCAGCTCCAGACCGGTGAGCCGCTCGTAGGCCTCGTCCGCGGCGCCGCCGATGTCCTCGCCCTCGCCGTCCACCTCCGGGTCGAAGTCCTCCAGCAGATCGGCGAGCGAGTCCGGGTCGTGCAGCGCCCCCTCGAACACCTTCCTGCCCCGGCCGACCAGCCAGCAGCGGAAGGAGTCGAAGGCGTCCTCGTCCGCCCCGTCCAGCAGCACCCGGGCCGCTCCCCACAGGTCTGGGCGCCAGGCCCGGTTCACCCGGGCCTCGAAGTGGCGGGCGAAGTCCACGACGGTGTCCGGGTCGAGCCGCGTCAGCCGGTCGACGAGCAGTTCGGCGTGGTCGGCCGGGTCGCCCCCGGCGGCCTCGCGGGTGCCGTCGACCAGCTCCCAGAACTCCGTCTCGTGCATCGTCACGGAACCAAGGATCCGCCCTGCCGGCGCCTCCCGCACGCGGGGCGGCCGGCCGGCGCGGCGTCCGGCCCGGACCGATGGGAAAACCCGACAGCAGATGTCCGGTATCGGTGGCAGCGTGCCCGGTGCGGACAAGGCGCCGGGCGGGTGCGGGTCGGGCACCGGACGGGCGCCGAGGACATACGGAAGGACGAAGACGTGAACACGGCAGCGGTGTCAGCGGTGTCGGGGAAGGGCCTGGAGGGCAAGGTCGCACTGGTGGCGGGCGCCACCAGGGGCGCGGGCCGGGCCATGGCCGTGGAGCTCGGCCGGGCGGGCGCGACGGTGTACGCCACCGGCCGCACCACACGCGGGCACGTCAGCGAGGTGGGCCGCCCCACCGAGACGATCGAGGAGACCGCCGAACTGGTCACGGCGGCCGGGGGCACCGGCATCGCGGCGGCGGTCGACCACCTGGAGCCGGAGGAGGTCCGCGCCCTGGTGGAGCGGATCGACCGCGAGCACGAGCGCCTGGACGTCCTGGTCAACAACGTCTGGGGCGGCGACCACCTGCTCGACTTCGACACGAAGGTGTGGGAGGTCGAGCCGGCCAAGGGCCTGCGGATGCTGCGGCTGGGAGTGGAGACCCACCTGATCACCAGCCACTTCGCCCTGCCCCTGCTGATCCGGCGGCCGGGCGGGCTGGTGGTGGAGATCACCGACGGCACCGCCGAGTACAACGGCCCCAGGTACCGCGGCAACCTCTTCTTCGACCTGACGAAGAACGCCCCGATCCGGGCGGCCTTCGGCCTCGCCGAGGAACTGAAGGAGTACGGCTGCACGGCGGTCTGCCTCTCCCCGGGCTTCCTGCGTTCGGAGGAGATGCTCGACGCCTTCGGGGTGAGCGAGGAGAACTGGCGCGACGCTCTCGCACAGGAACCGCACTTCGCCATCGCCGAGTCGCCCGCCTACATCGGCCGGGCGGTGGCGGCCCTGGCGTGCGACCCGGACGCGGCCCGCTGGAGCGGGCGGTCCCTGTCCAGCGGGCAGCTCGCCATCGAGTACGGCTTCACCGACACCGACGGCTCGAGGCCGGACGGCTGGCGGTACTTCATCGAGGTCGTCCACGGCGGGAAGGAGGCGACCCCCGAGGACTACCGGTAGAGCCCGGCCATCCGCTCGGCCGCCCGTGCCATGCGCTCGCGCAGCGCGGGCGGGCCGAGCACCTCGCACTCGGGGCCGAGGGCGAGCAGCTGGTCGTAGGCGACGTCCAGGGACTCCACGGGCAGGACGACGGTGGTCAGCCCCTCCTCGTCGGTCTCCCCCCGCGCCAGCGCGTCCTCGGCCGCCGCCCGGTCGGTGGCGTACCGCAGCGCGCGCACCCCGGCCCGCGTCAGCCGCACCACGGCGGTCTCGCGCAGGATCGAGCGGGCGAAGGCCGCGGCCCGCTCCTCCCAGAAACCGGCCAGGTCGAAGTCCGCCTCCCGCTCGAACCGCCCCTCCAGCGGAGTGACGGAGTCGAAGCGGTCCACCCGGTAGACGCGCGGATCCCCGTCGGCGCGGGCGACGAGATACCACACGCCGGCCTTGAGCACCAGGCCGTACGGCTCCAGCGTCCGCCGCACCCGGGAGCCGTCCCGGCGGCGGTAGCGCGCGGCGACCGGCCGGTCGTCCCACACGGCCTCGGCCAGCGCCGGCAACGCTTCGGGCGTCTCGGTCGGCTGCCACCATCCCGGGGCGTCCAGGTGGAACCGCTGCGCCGCGCTGCGCGGGGCGTCCGCCAGTTCGGGGGTGAGGGCCGCGGCCACTTTCAACCGGGCGGCCGAGGCCGCGTCCGCCAGGCCCATCTCCCGCAGCGCGGAGGGCACCCCGGACAGGAACAGCGCCTCCGCCTCGTCGCGCCCCAGACCCGTCAGCCGGGTGCGGTAGCCGCCGACCAGCCGGTAGCCGCCGGTCCGCCCCCGGGCGGCGTAGACGGGGATCCCCGCCTCCGACAGGGCCAGCGCGTCGCGGGCGACGGTGCGCTCGGACACCTCCAGCCGCTCGGCCAGTTCGGCGGCGGTCATCGACCGCCGCGTCTGGAGCAGCAGCACCATCTCGATCAGCCGGGCAGCACGCATGCGCCCATCATCCCCGCCGGGGCGCGCGGCGCGGCGCGCGCTGTTAACGTGCTGTCAACCCATAGGGACAAAGCCGAGGAACGTCGCATATGGCCACCGAATCCAGCAGCACCCCGACGACCCCGCCGCCCCGCGCCCAGTGGGGGACCCGCACGGGCTTCCTGCTGGCGGCGATCGGCTCGGCCATCGGGCTCGGCAACATCTGGCGCTTCCCCTCCGAGGCGTACAAGAACGGCGGCGGGGCGTTCCTGCTGCCCTATCTGATCGCCCTGCTGACGGCGGGACTGCCGCTGCTGATCCTGGAGTACACGCTCGGCCGCCGCTACCGGAAGTCCCCGCCCGGCGCGTTCCGCAGGCTGTCCGGCCCGGCGCAGGCGATCGGCTGGTGGCAGGTGGCGGTCTCCTTCGTCATCGCCGCCTACTACGCCGTGATCCTGGCCTGGGCCGTGCGCTACGTGGGCTTCTCGGTGGGGGAGCAGTGGGGCGACGACCCGAACGCCTACTTCTTCGGCGACTTCCTGCGCACCGCCGAGCAGCCCGGCTGGATCTCCTCCTACGTCGGCGGCGTGTTCTGGCCGCTGCTGGTCATCTGGATCGCGGCCCTGACCGTCCTGGCCCTGGGGGTGCGGCGCGGCATCGAGATGGCCAACCGGATCTTCATCCCGCTGCTGGTGGTCTTCTTCGTCGTCCTGGTGATCCGCGCGGTCACCCTGGACGGAGCCGGGACGGGCCTGGACGCGCTGTTCTCGCCCGACTGGAGTGCGCTGGCCGAGGGCGGGGTCTGGGTCGCCGCCTACGGGCAGATCTTCTTCTCCCTCTCGGTCGGCTTCGGCATCATGATCACCTACGCCTCCTACCTGCGCCGCCGCGCCGACCTCACCGGCTCCGCGCTGGTGGCCGGGTTCGCCAACAGCTCCTTCGAACTCCTGGCGGGCATCGGGGTGTTCGCCACCCTCGGCTTCCTCTCCGCCGCCAGCGGCACACCGGTGGGGGAGACCGTCACCGACGGCATCGGCCTGGCGTTCATCGCCTTCCCGACGATCATCTCCAACATGCCGCTGGGCACCCTGTTCGGCCTGCTGTTCTTCGGCTCCCTGGTGATCGCCGGCTTCACCTCGCTGATCTCCATCGTGGAGGTGGTGGTCGCCTCGGTGCAGGACAAGACCGGCATCGGGCGCATCCCGGCCGTGCTCGGCGCCGGCGGCCTGACGGCCCTGGTGTCCATCCTGCTCTTCCCCACCGACAGCGGGCTGTACCTGCTGGACTCCGCCGACCACTTCATCAACCGCTACGGCATCGCCCTGGCCTCCCTGGTCGCGGTGATCGTCATCGCCTGGGTGCTGCGCAGGCTGCCGGTGCTCCAGCGGGACGCGGACGCCACCTCCGCCATCCGGCTGGGCGTGTGGTGGCGTCTGGCCCTGGGGGTCGTCACCCCGCTGGTGCTGGGCTGGATGATGGTGGACAGCCTGCGCGCGGAGTTCGACGAGAACTACGGGGACTACCCCTCCGGCTTCCTGTTCTGGTCCGGGTGGGCGGTCGCCCTGGGCGCACTGGTCTTCGGCGTGCTGGCCTCCCTGCTCCCCTGGCCGCGCGGCACGGAGCCGGCGGGTACGGAGCCCTCGGGGCCGTCCGGCCCCGTGGAGACGCGACCGGGCACGCCCGGGGAAGGGAGGCACTGATGTCGGCGGGCGCCGTCGTGATGATGATCGTCGCCATGGTCGTGGTGTGGGGCGGGCTGCTCGCGGCCATCCTCAAGCTCCGCGGCCACACCGAGGAGTACTGACACCCCAGGGCGCGGGACCCCGGCCCGGTCCGGAGCGGGGCCGGGCGCGCCTCCCGGCAGGTGGGAGGAGACGCGCCCGGCCGGCCGGAGCCGCCCGGCGGCGCGGGGAGGGGC
>NZ_JAKMAY010000311.1:4836-6130 GCF_022015835.1 Streptomyces sp. ICN903
CAGAAGATGACGGGCGGCACGGCGGGAGGGGCCGCCGGGGCCGGGCGCCGTCAGGCCAGGCCGTAGCGCTCGGCCGCCTCGCGCACCGTCTCCCGCTTGACCTCGCCGCGCCGGGCCAGCCGGTCCAGGGCCGCCACCGCGACCGACTCGGCGTCCACCCCGAAGTGGCGGCGGGCCGCCTCGCGGGTGTCCGACAGGCCGAAGCCGTCGGTGCCCAGCGAGGACCAGTCCTGCTCCACCCACGGGGCGATCTGGTCGGGCACCGCCCGCATCCAGTCGCTGACCGCGAGGACCGGGCCGGGCGCGCCGCACAGCGCGCGGGTGACGTAGGGGACGCGGTCCTCGCCGTTGAGCTGCGCCGCGTCGCAGGACAGGGCATCGCGGCGCAGCTCGCTCCAGGAGGTGGCGGACCACACGTCGGCGGTCACGCCCCAGTCGTCGGCGAGGAGGCGCTGGGCGTCCAGCACCCAGTGGATGGCGGTCCCCGAGGCCAGCAGCTGGATCCGGGGCGCTTCGTCACCGGAGGGGGACGTGGCGGGGATCCCCTCGCGGAAGCGGTACAGCCCCTTGAGGATGCCCTCCTCCACGCCCTCGGGCATGGGCGGCTGGACCTTCGGCTCGTTGTAGACGGTCAGGTAGTAGAAGACGTCCTCCGGCTTCGGCCCGTACATCCGGCGCAGGCCGTCGCGCACGATCACGGCGATCTCGTAGGCGAACGCCGGGTCGTAGTTGAGCGAGGCCGGGTTGGTGGCCGCGATCAGATGGGAGTGGCCGTCGGCGTGCTGCAGGCCCTCACCGGTGAGCGTGGTGCGGCCGGCGGTGGCGCCGACGACGAAGCCGCGGCCGAGCTGGTCGGCGAGCTGCCAGAACTGGTCGCCGGTGCGCTGCCAGCCGAACATCGAGTAGAAGATGTAGAACGGGATCATCGGCTCGCCGTGCGTGGCGTACGAGGTGGCGGCGGCGATGAAGTCGGCCATGGCGCCGGCCTCGGTGATCCCTTCGTTGAGGATCTGCCCGTCGGCCGCCTCCTTGTAGTACATCAGCTGGTCGCGGTCGACCGGCTCGTACGTCTGCCCCTTGGGCGAGTAGATGCCGGCCGAGGGGAACAGCGACTCCATGCCGAAGGTGCGGGCCTCGTCGGGGACGATCGGCACCCAGCGCCTGCCCGTCTCCGGATCCCGCATCAGGTCCTTGACCAGGCGTACGAACGCCATGGTCGTGGCCGTCTCCTGCTTGCCCGACCCCTTCTTCAGCGCGGCGAAGGCGCGCTCCGGCGGTTCGGGCAGCGCCGGGA
>NZ_JAKMAY010000312.1:0-6095 GCF_022015835.1 Streptomyces sp. ICN903
GGGCGGGAAGGGACCGGCCGGCGCGGCGGCAGGACGGCCCGTGAAGAGGCGAGGAGCGTTCGGCGCTGTCCCGCACAGCGCCTTCGCCAAGGCTCGCGGCCCTCTCGGCGTCGGACGATAGCAGCCCGGCGGGCGTGGCCTCCCACCGCCCCTGCCCGGAGCCTTCGCGCTGTTCCCGGTCACGCGCGGGATTCCGCGGCGGAGGAGCCCGTGGAGCCCTTGCCGGTCCCGGCGGGCTCCACGTACGGGGTCTTGAGCCGGGTGTGCGTCCACGCCTGGGCCGCGAGCCACACCAGGAGGCAGGCAAGCGCCGTGAAACCGAACACGCGGCCGTCCATGAAGGTGGCGTCCCGCAGGATCTTCATCACCACGAACATGGCGATCACCTGGGTCGTGTAGACCAGGAATCCCGCCCCGAGGAGGAGTTCGGGCCACTGCCGTCCGACCCGGCCGAGCGCATGGAGGCCCGCGCCGAAGAAGGCGAGGACCACCACGGTGGCCAGGCCTGCTCCCAGGGCGCCCTCGCCTCCCGAGACGACCGCGCCGACGATCACGCCGACCAGGCCGGCACCGGCTGAGGGAATCGCGGCGCCACGAAGGATCCGGGCGTCGTTCGACTGCATAAACGCTGCTCCAGCAGGGTGGTCTACGGGGGGCGGTGCGTGACCTTCGAAAGCTGTGGTCGCCCGGCGGAACGGACTCGCGGATCGGGGGCACTGGAGGCCACCGGCCTTCTCGCCGGACTCGTGAACGGTATCACAAACTATTTGATGAGGTCTTTACCTAGTTCGTGTGCGGACTGTCACACGAGCGGGTCAGTCGGCGCTACTCCGCGATGACGAACGGCGGCGGGACTGCTATGAGCGGTTGTCGGCCGTGGGACGGCCGTCGCGCACCAGGCGATCGTACTCGCCGAGCGCCGTCGCCCCCGCGGGCCGCCGCCCGGCCTCCGAGTCGGTCCGCGCGGCGCTCCCGTCCGCGCCGCCGGCCTCTTCCCCCGGCCGCTCGGCCGGCCCGCGCCGGGCGCGGTAGCGCGGCGGCACGAGCCGCTGCGCCCAGCCCGGCACCCTCGGGGTGAACCTCGGCAGCAGCAGGATCACCAGCCCCACCGCGCTCAGCAGCACGATCGCGAGCACGATGACCAGGCTGGAGGAGCGCACCGAGAAGGCCACCGCGCCGAAGGCGATCAGCGCCGACCAGAAGTACATGATCAGTACCGCGCGGCTGTGGGAGTGGCCGATCTCCAGCAGCCGGTGGTGCAGATGGCCGCGGTCGGCGGCGAACGGCGACTGGCCCCGCCAGGTGCGCCGCACCACCGCCAGCACCAGGTCGGCGATGGGTACCGCGATGATCGTCAGCGGCAGCAGCACCGGCATGTAGACCGGCACCATCGTCTGGACCGTGGTCTTGACCGAGCCGGTGGTGTCGGTGATGACGTCCGGGTCCACCTGGCCGGTGATGGAGACCGCCCCGGCGGCCAGCACCAGGCCGATGAGCATCGACCCGGAGTCGCCCATGAAGATCCGCGCGGGGTGCATGTTGTGCGGCAGGAAGCCCAGGCACATGCCCATCAGGACGGCGGCGAAGAGCGTCGCGGGGGCCGCGGCCTCGATGCCGTAGCCGTACCAGATCCGGTAGGCGTACATGAAGAACGCCGCGGCCGCGATGCCGACCATGCCCGAGGCCAGGCCGTCCAGTCCGTCGACGAAGTTGACCGCGTTGATGGTGACGACGACCACCGCCACCGTCAGCAGCGTGCCCTGCAGCGGGGTCAGCGCGACGTTGCCCACGCCCGGCACCGGCAGCCACAGGATCGTCAGGCCCTGCCAGACCATCACGCCCGCGGCGATCATCTGGCCGCCGAGCTTGATCAGCGCGTCCACGCCCCACTTGTCGTCCAGGACGCCCAGCAGCCAGATCAGGCCTGCGCCGGCCAGCAGCGCGCGGGGCTCGTCGGAGAGCCGGAAGACGTCGCCGACGTTGGTGAGCTGGGAGGCGGCCAGCAGACCCGCGCACAGCCCGCCGAACATGGCGATGCCGCCGAGCCGGGGCGTCGGTTCGCGGTGCACGTCGCGGGCACGGATCTCGGGCATCGCGCCCGCCGCGATCGCGAACTTCCTCACCGGACCGGTGAGGAGGTAGGTGACCGCGGCCGTGACGCACAGCGTCAGCAGGTATTCACGCACGGATTCCCCATGACTCTCGCGGGCTCCCCGGGCTCACGCCCGGGACACCACACCTTAGACAACGGTCCGGTGCGGACGGTCGCGTGCCCGACACCGCCCGGCACCGCCTGACACCGCCCGGCACAGCCCGACGCCGCCCGGTACGGTCTCACGTCCGCGCCGGGACCCCCGTCAGGGCCGTGACCACCGGGTCCAGCGCCGCGTTGATCTCCTCGCCGACGCTGCGGAAGTAGGTGATGGGGGCGCCGTAGGGATCGTAGACCTCGTCGGCCTCCGCGCTGGGCGCCAGCAGCCAGCCGCGCAGCGCCGCGGCGGCCCGCACCAGGGCCCGGGCGCGCCCGACCACCCCGCCGTCGGCGTCCGGGCCGGGCAGTGTGGCGGGGTCGATCGCCCGCACCAGGCGGGTGAACTCCTTGAGGGTGAAGGTGCGCAGCCCCGCGGAGTGCCCCATGGAGATCACCTGCGCCCGGTGGTCGCGGGTGGCGGTCAGCACCAGATCTGCCCTGATGACGTGCTCGTCCAGCAGTTCACGGCCGAGGAAGCCGGACGGGTCCGCGCCGTACTCCAGCAGGACCTCCGCCGCGTGCTCCTCCATCGGCGCGCCCTCGTGCCCCCACGTCCCCGCGCTCTCCACCACCAGTCCGCCGGCCCGCTCGTCGCCGAGTCTGGCCACCAGGGCATGCCTGGTCAGCCGCTCGGTGATGGGCGAGCGGCAGACGTTTCCGGTGGAGACGTGGAGGATGCGGAAGACCGGTATGCCATGCTCCTCGGACGCCCCGGCGGGCGGGGTCAACTGGCGGCCTCGAGGCCGGGTACGACCTTGCGCAGCTCCTCCGCGCTGATCGCGCCCGCACGCAGCAGCCTGGGCGCCGGGGCGGTGACGTCGACGATCGAGGAGGGCACGGAGTCGGGGGTGGGGCCGCCGTCGAGGTAGACCGCGACGGAGTCGCCCAGCATCTCCTGGGCGGCGTCGCAGGTCTGCGGGGCGGGGTGGCCGGTGAGGTTGGCCGACGACACCGCCATCGGGCCGGTCTCGGTCAGCAGCTCGATCGCCACCGGGTGCAGCGGCATGCGGACGGCGACCGTGCCGCCGGTCTCGCCCAGGTCCCAGGTGAGCGACGGCTGGTGGCGGGCGACGAGGGTGAGCGCGCCGGGCCAGAAGGCGTCCACCAGTTCCCAGGCCTGCTCGGAGAAGTCGGTGACCAGGCCGTGCAGGGTGTTCGGGGAGCCGATCAGGACGGGCGAGGGCATGCCGCGCCCGCGTCCCTTGGCCTCCAGCAGGTCGCCGACGGCCTCCGGGGTGAAGGCGTCGGCGCCGATGCCGTAGACCGTGTCCGTGGGGAGCACGACGAGTTCGCCTCGGCGGACCGCCGAGGCGGCCTCGCGCAGGCCGGTCGCGCGGTCGGTCGCGTCGGAGCAGTCGTAACGCCGTGCCATCTAAGGCACCTCCCTGCGGGCTGTGGCAAAACGGGGCCGGTTGTTGAGGTCGGGGTGGTCCGCGGCGTCCGCCCAGCCGCGGTCCTCGGTGAAGATCCAGGGGACCTGGCCGCCCTGGGTGTCGGCGTGTTCGACGACGACCAGGCCGCCGGGGCGCAGCAGGCGGTGCGCGGTGCGTTCGATGCCGCGGATGACGTCCAGTCCGTCCTCGCCGGAGAACAACGCCATCTGCGGGTCGTGGTCACGTGCCTCGGGGGCGACGTACTCCCATTCGGTGAGCGGGATGTAGGGCGGGTTGGAGATGACGAGGTCGACCTGGCCGTCCAGCTCGGGCAGGGCGGTCGTCGCGTCGCCGTGGTGCAGGGTGACGCGGGAGCCCTCGGTGTTCTTCCGGGCCCACTCAAGCGCCCCCTCGTCCAGCTCCACGGCGTGCACGCGCGAGCGCGGCACCTCCTGGGCGAGCGCGAGCGCGATGGCTCCGGAGCCGGTGCACAGGTCGACGATCAGGGGCTCGGCGACGTCCATGGCGCGCACGGCGTCTATCGCCCAGCCGACCACGGACTCGGTCTCGGGGCGCGGCACGAACACCCCCGGGCCCACCTGGAGTTCCAGGTAGCGGAAGAAGGCCCGGCCGGTGATGTGCTGGAGCGGCTCGCGGGCCTCGCGGCGGGCGACGGCCTCCCAGTAGCGGGCGTCGAAGTCGGCGTCGGCGACGCGGTGCAGTTCCCCCCGCTTGACGCCGTGCACGTACGCCGCCAGCTCCTCCGCGTCGAAGCGCGGGGAGGGCACTCCGGCGTCGGCGAGCCGCTGGGTGGCCTGGGCCACCTCGGCGAGCAGTACGTTCACGTTCCTCGTCCTCCACCCGTCCCCGCGTGCCCCGCCCCGGGGCGCCGCACGGTTACTGAGCCGCGGCCAGCTTGGCCGCGGAGTCGGCGTCCACGCATGCCTGGACCACCGCGTCCAGGTCGCCGTCCAGCACCTGGTCCAGGTTGTACGCCTTGAAGCCCACCCGGTGGTCCGAGATCCGGTTCTCCGGGAAGTTGTAGGTGCGCACCCGCTCCGACCGGTCCACCGTACGCACCTGGCTGCGGCGCGCGTCGGAGGCCTCCCTCTCCGCCTCCTCCTGGGCCGCCGCCAGCAGGCGGGCGCGCAGGATACGCAGCGCCTGCTCCTTGTTCTGCAGCTGGCTCTTCTCGTTCTGGCAGGAGACGACGATGCCGGTGGGCACGTGGGTGATGCGGACGGCGGAGTCGGTGGTGTTCACGGACTGCCCGCCGGGGCCGGAGGAGCGGTAGACGTCGATGCGCAGGTCGTTCGGATTGATCTCGACGTCGACGTCCTCGGCCTCGGGGAGGACGAGGACTCCGGCGGCGGAGGTGTGGATGCGGCCCTGGGACTCGGTGGCGGGCACGCGCTGGACGCGGTGGACGCCGCCCTCGTACTTCAGCCGGGCCCACACGCCCTGGCCGGGCTCGGTGCCGTTCTTGGTCTTCACCGCGACCTGGACGTCCTTGTAGCCGCCGAGGTCGGACTCGTTGGCCTCGATGATCTCGGTCTTCCAGCCCTGACGCTCGGCGTAGCGCAGGTACATGCGCAGCAGGTCGCCGGCGAACAGCGCGGACTCCTCGCCGCCCTCGCCCGCCTTGATCTCCAGGATGACGTCCTTGTCGTCGCTGGGATCGCGCGGGACGAGCAGCAGCCGCAGCCGTTCGGTGAGCTCCTCGCGCCGGATCTCCAGCTCCTTGACCTCGGCGGCGAAGTCCGGGTCGTCGGCGGCCAGCTCCCGTGCGGTGGCGATGTCGTCGCCGGTGCGCTTCCACTCGTGGTACGCGCCCACGACCGGGGTCAGCTCGGCGTAGCGCTTGCCCAGCCTGCGGGCGTTGGCCTGGTCCGCGTGGACGGCGGGATCGGCGAGCCGCTTCTCGAGGTCGGCGTGCTCGCCGATCAGTTCCTCGACCGCCTCGAACATCGTTGAGTCCTTCGTGTGGGGAGAGGGCTGCCGGGACGGCAAAACGCCGGTCCGGCCCTCCCTGGGGGGACGGCCGAGGACCGGCGTTCGGGGTCGCTACTTCTTGTTCCTCGACCCGGCGTTCTTGCCGAAGCGGGCCTCGAAGCGGGCCACACGGCCACCGGTGTCGAGGATCTTCTGCTTGCCCGTGTAGAACGGGTGGCACGCGGAGCACACGTCGGCGCGGATGGTGCCGTCGGTGACGGTGCTACGGGTGGTGAAGGAGTTTCCGCAGGTGCAGCTGACCTGGGTCTCCACGTACTCCGGGTGGATGTCGCGCTTCAAGGTCTCTCCTAGGTATCGGGAGGGTTCCGGGTCGCACCGGCTCCTCGCACCCGACGGTCGGGCGACGGGGATGGCTGCCTGCGCGTGAACCGGGACCGACGCACCAGTCTGCCACTACTGGCCGCACCTCCCAAAACCAGGTGGCGGAGGATTCTATTCCCCTGCGGTCCCCGGCCCTC
>NZ_JAKMAY010000313.1:0-6080 GCF_022015835.1 Streptomyces sp. ICN903
GCCCGGGGGCGAGGCCGTACCCGGGGGCGGCGGGCCGGGCAGGGGCGGTACCTCTCAGTGGCGTCCCGGCCCCCGGCCGCGCAGCCTGCTCAGGGCCTGCTTGGCCTGGGCCCGCTTCCTGGGGTCGGACGCCATCCTCTTGGCCTTCGCGGTCATTCGGCGACCCTGCGGGGTACGGGCGAACATGGCGATCTTGCTCAGAATGCCCGGCACGGTTCCTCCAGCTGTTCACGGGTGCCCGCCGCGGCGAGCCGCACCCTTTGCGCTCGGTTGTCCTCTTCGCCTCCTACCCCGGCGGGCGCGGGTGATGTGCGGGCCCTCCCCGGGGCCGGGCCGGGACCTTCGGCCGGCCTTCGGAACGCGTGTTCCGGGCGTGAGCGGGCCGCTCTAGGATGAGCCCCGGTTCGCCGGCGACCGCGGGCGGGAGGGAGAAGCGGTGAAGCGTCCCACGATGGTGGACATCGCCCGCCGTGCGGGGGTCACCAAGAGCGCGGTGTCCTTCGCGCTCAACGGCCGCCCCGGGGTGTCGGAGGCGACCCGCGCCAGAGTGCTCGCCATCGCGGAGGAGCTGGGCTGGCAGCCCAACAGCGCGGCCAGGGCCCTCTCGGACGGCAGGGCCGGCGCCTTCGGGCTGGTGGTGGACCGCCCGGCCCGCTCCCTGGGCATCGAGCCGTTCTTCATGCAGCTGGTCTCCGGCATCCAGGGCGAGCTGTCCGGGGACGGCACCTCCCTGCTGTTCACCGTCGCGCCCGACACGGACGCCGAGACGGCCACCTACCGGGCCTGGTGGGCCCAGCGCAAGGTCGACGGCGTCTTCCTGGTCGACCTGCGGGTGGACGACCCCCGGATACGCGCACTGGAGGAGCTGCGCCTGCCCGCCGTGGTGATCGGCGCACCCGTCGGCACCGGAAGCCTGCCCGCGGTGTGGAGCGACGACGCGGCCGGGGTGCGCACCGCCATCGCCCACCTCGCCGACCTCGGGCACCGCTCCATCGCCCACGTCACCGGGCCAGCCACCCTGCGACACACCCTCCTGCGCACCGAGGCGTTCGCCGCCGCCACCGCCGAGCGCGGCGTCACCGGCCGGAGCGTGGAGGCCGACTACAGCGGCGAACAGGGCTGCGCCGCCACCCGCGCCCTGCTGGAGGGCGAGGACCGCCCCACCGCGATCCTCTACGACAACGACGTGATGGCCGTCTCCGGCCTGAGCGCCGCGCAGAGCCTGGGCGTCCGCGTCCCCGCCGACGTCTCCCTGGTCGCCTGGGACGACTCGCCGCTGTGCCGGCTGGTCCACCCCGGACTGACCGCGCTGCGCCGCGACATCGCCGCCTACGGAGCCCTGGCCGCCCGCCGGCTCAGGGACGTCGTCGCCGGTCACCGCGTCGAGCACCGCCGGGCTCCCGACCCCGCCCTGACCGTCCGCGCCAGTACCGCCGCCCCCTCCCGCGACGCGGCGACGCTTTAGCCCCGCCCGGTACGGGGCGGCCGGGCGGGAGCAGATCATTACTCTTTACGGGTGCTGCCGTACGCCGACCTGACCCCGCCGGAACGTGAACTGTGGGACGCCTTTCCCGAAGGGCGCCCAGTGGACCTGCGTACGGGCACATCCGGGCCGGACACCCCCGACGCGGGTGCCCGGCAAAGCCCCGGGCACCCGATCCGCGCGGCGGTCGTGACGGCACTGCTGCTCGGCGCGAACCAGGAGGAGCGCCCCGGAGCCGTCGCGGCCTTGCGCCTCGCCGGTGCGCGGATCACCGGCCGCCTCGATCTGTCCGGAGCGGAGATCCCCCACATGCTGTCGCTGGAGGACTGCGGGCTGGACGAGGGGATCGGTCTGAGCGGGGCCACGACACGAACGATCCGGATCACCGGCAGCCGGATCCCCGGAATCGATGCCGAACTCGCCCGGATCGAGGGCGATCTGGACCTGCGCCGGTCGGTCGTCGAGGGCGGCCCCCTCATCCTCGTCAACGCCCGTGTGACCGGAAACCTGCTTCTGACGGACGCCGGTGTATCCGGCCCGGGGGAGTGGGCGGTGCTCGCGGGCGGCCTCGGGGTGGAGGGCGGCTTCTTCGGCGACCGGCTCACCACCCGGGGCGGACTGCGGTTGCCCGGAGCACGGTTGTCCAGCGGCCTGTTCCTGCGGGGTACGCGGCTGGAGAACCCCGGTGGCGTCGCGCTCGCCGCCGGCGGCGTGGCAGCCCCGGCAGTGGACTGCTCCCGCGGATTCACCGCGCGAGGGGCTGTGCGGCTGCGGAACGCCCGGGTGGAGAACCTGCTGACCTTCGAGGGAGCACACCTCGACGGGAACGGCACAGCTCTGGACTGCGCGGCGATGCAGGTGGGGGAGTTCGACCTCAGGCCGGCCGTACCGCCCTCGGGAACCGTGGACCTCCGGTTCGTGCAGGCGGCCTGGTACCGGGACAGTGAGCGAAGCCGGCCGGAGGAAGTACTGCTGGACGGGTTCACGTACGGCTCCATACGCTTCGAGGAGACCACGCCGGAGTCCGGCGGGTGCGCGGGGGGAGACGGAACGCCCGCGGGGGACGAGGTGGCGCGCAGGCTGGCGTGGATCCGCCGGAACCCCGGATACGCCCCGCAGCCCTACGAACAACTCGCGGCCTGGTACCGGCGGATCGGCCACGATGGTGACGCGCGCCGGGTGCTCCTCGCGAAACAGCGCCACCACCACCGCACGCTGCACCCGGCCGGGCGTATGTGGGGCCTTCTGCTGGACGCCACCGTCGGCTACGGCTACCGCCCGTGGCTGGCCGGCGTCTGGCTCCTCACGCTGGCCCTGCTCGGCACGCTCGTCTTCGGGGCCGGCTCCCCCTCACCGGTGAAGCCGGGGGAGGGCGCCCCCTTCCAGCCCCTGGTGTACAGCCTCGACCTGCTGATCCCCATCGGCGGTCTCGGCCAGCGCAGCGGCTGGTACTGGACGGACGGCGCCTGCCGGTGGCTGGCGTACGCGCTGACCGCCGCGGGCTGGGTGCTCTCCACCACCGTTGTCGCGGGCGTGACCCGGACCCTGCACAGGAACTAGTGCCGCGTCAGCCAAGGTCTTTCCGGTGGCGAGGTGCCCTGGTGCCGGGGCCTCCCCGGGCCCGCAGGGCCGGGGGGACGCGATCGCGAGGCGGCCGGAAGCCGCATGCGGTTGTCCTGCCCGGGCTTCCGGCCAACGCGGCATGGGGGCACCCCCGGCCGGAGGCTGGGGGAGCGCGTGCCCTGTGACGTCTCCCGTCGTCCCGCACTCCAGGCGCAGCAGGCCGTTCGGGCCACTAGTTCTTCTGCAGGGCGCGGGTGACGCCCGCGATGACGGCGGTCGTCAGTACCCAGCCGAAGGCGACCAGCAGGTACGCCAGCCCCTGCACGCCGGCCTCCGGCCAGTACCAGGCCGTGCGCTGGCCCAGGTTGCCGATGGGGATCAGCAGGTCGAGTGTGTAGACGAGGGGATGGAACGGCGCGCCCTCGTCCCGCTTGACCGGCTCGGGCGAGTGCGCGGCGAAGGACAGGGTGCCCAGCAGGGTCAGTGCGAGGAGCCAGACGCCGGCCAGCCACGGGCGGTAGCCGTAGCCGACGGTCACATCGAGCAGGTGCCCCCATGCGCGCGCGGCCGGGTGGAGGGTACGGCGCCGGTGACGCTGCTTCGCCAGGAGGACACGGCGGGCATCGTCGTCATGGCCGGCCTTCCGGTACCAGCCCGCCAACTGCTCGTAGGGCTGCGGGCTGTAGCCCGGGCTGCGTCGTATCCACGCCACACGGCGGGCCACGGAGTCCCGGTGCCCCACCGCCTCCCGCCGCCGGCCGGTCCCGCCCGCCCTGATGGAGCCGTAGACGAAGCCGTCCAGCTCCACCACGTCCGGCCAGCTGTGGTCGCCGTCGTGGAGGTAGGACACCTGTGCGCCCCGTAGGTCCACGGTGCCGGACGGCGGTCGGGCGAGGGTGAGGTCGAAGTCGGCGGCCTGCGCCATCATCGCGACCAGAGCCGGGCCGCCACCGGGCGGCCCGTTCAGGACGGCCCCCTCGAATGTCAGCCTGTCCGTGACCTGAGCGCCGCGCAGCCGCACGGTCCCGCCCGCGGTGAACCCGCCGGAGAAGTCGAGTGTCGAGGCCGCGGCGTTGTCCAGGGCGAGTACGGCCCCGCGCGGAGCGGGGCTTTCCAGCAGGGCACCCCGCATGTGCAGTCCGCCCGGCAACTGCGCTCCCATGAGGCGGACTTCACCGTGCGCGACGAATCCGTCCTGGCAGTAGACGCCGCCCTCCGCGACCAGTCCGCCGGCGGACACCGCCCACTCACCGGGTGCGGCGATCTCGGCACCACCGAGGTTGACGGCGCCGCTCACATGGGCGTTGATGAGCGACAAGGCGGTGGCCCTGCGGTGGAAGGGCGAGGCGGGGCCGCGCTCCAGGCGGGAGCGCCGCAGGTCCAGACGCCCGTCGACACGGACCATCCCGGCTTCCAGCCCGGGCACCCGGCTGCCCGTGATCGCGATCGACCGGGCCGACGCACCGGAGAGATCCACGCCCTCCTCGAACCAGCATTCCTCGAGCCAGAGGGCGTGAGCGACCTGGGCACCGGCCAGGTTCAGGTGCCCGGACACCCGCGCCCCGGCGAGCCTCAGGCACGCGACGGTGCCTTGCCGCGCGGCGTTCGCGTTCAGGAGGAGTGCCGCGATCACGGCGGCCCGGACCGTCCGTTCACGGCCCCACCGCCCACCCTCGGTGACACGGTCGTCCCCGGGCGCACCCGTGCGCAGGTCCACACGGCGCCCCTCGGGGAACGCGTCCCACAGCTCGCGCTCCGGTGAAGTCAACTCGTCGTAGGAGAGCACTCGTGCAGAGTAGTGATCGCCCCGGGCGCTCACACCGCCCACCGCGGCGATGGTGTCGGGCCCGGGGACCGGTCCGCGGATACCGGTCGTGCCCGCCGGGCTACCGGACGAAGGCGGTGACGCCCTCGTACGTGCCCTGTGGCGCCTCGCCCGTCGTCTCGTACTCCAGGAGCAGCAGGCCGTTCGGCGTCGCCTCGTGGCGGGTCAGGCGGAGACCGAAGGGGGCGCCGGGGCCGGACATCAGGCGGCGGCCGGCCCTGAGCACCGTGGGCGCGACCACGAGGCGGAGCGTGTCGACCAGGCCCGCGGCCAGCAGCGCGTCCCCCAGGCGGGCGCTGCCGTGGACCTGGATCTCCCGCCCCGGCCGCGTCCTGAGCTCGGCGACCGTGCGGAGCGGATCGCCCCTGAGCACGGTCGTGGGGTGCCAGGTCCCCTCGGTGAGGGTGTTGGACACGACGTACTTCGGCAGTGTGTTCATCCGCTCGGCGAACGGATCGGCCGGGTCGGTGATCGCCGGCCAGTCGCGTGCGAACGCCTCGTAGGTGCGCCGGCCCAGCAGCAGGCCGTCGGCGAGGTCGAGCCACTCGGAGGCGCGCCGGACGAACGTCCCGTCGATGTGGGGCACGAGCCAGCCGCCGCGGCCGAAACCGCCGCTGGTGTCCTCGTCCGGCGAGCCGGGCCCCTGGCTGACCCCGTCGAGCGTGGTGAAGGCGGTGACGGCGACCCTCATCGCGGAGCCCGCCGCGTGACCGTGCTCTCGGCGAGGGCGGCCAACTGGTCGGCGACCGAACCCCAGCCCTCGGCGAAGCCGAGCTTCGCGTGACGGGCGCGGGCCTCCGGGTCACCGTGCCGCACGACCATCCGGTAGTCGGTGCCCTCCGGGTGATCGGCCAGTGTGATCGTGGCGGTCATCGCGACCGGGGCGGGATCCGCAGGGCGCCAGGCGCTGTC
Organism: Streptomyces sp. ICN903; assembly: GCF_022015835.1. Lineage (NCBI taxonomy): Bacteria > Bacillati > Actinomycetota > Actinomycetes > Kitasatosporales > Streptomycetaceae > Streptomyces > Streptomyces sp. ICN903. The sequence goes on from NZ_JAKMAY010000313.1 coordinate 5,784, forward strand.
GACCGCGTTGGTGAACACGATCCGGTGGAGTTCGTCGACGGCGAGGAAGCACGCGTCCAGGTGCGGGACGAACCCGGCCCCGTCCTCGCTCAGCCGTGTCACGAACGCACCGCCGGGCCTGGGCTCCAGATGGTCCACCCGGCAGCGGGCCGGGGCAGGGACCCACCACCGTTCGAGCCGGGAGGGGTCAATCCAGGCGCGCCAGACGGTCGCGCGCGGCGCCCGGATGATCCGCGCCAGGGCGAGATCGAGATCGGGGTCGAAGGCGGGACCGGGGTCGGGGCCGAATACGGGGCC
>NZ_JAKMAY010000314.1:0-6078 GCF_022015835.1 Streptomyces sp. ICN903
CGGGGAGGGAGCCGGGGGCCGCCGGGACGCCGTGTCCCGGCGGCCCCCGGCGCGATGCGGGGAGGCATCGCCGATCGCACCCCTCACCGGTTCGCCCCGTGTGCCCGGACCCCAGGACGTGGGACCTGCGTCCCGGAGTCCGGATACCCGGAGATCGCCGCCCTGCCTCCGTGCGCTGTACGGCGCCCGGGGGGACCTTCCCGGGCGCCGGGCCGTGATCATCGCCACGGAAGCGGGCACCACCCCGCCCGCCGGCCGGAGTCACGGACCGGCCGGCGAGCGGCGTACGCAGACTTTGTACACCGGTGCGCGGACGGCCGGTGACACCTGCGGGACAGCGGCACTAAGGTGCCGCAGCGTGAGGCGCGACGGAGACGGGGCACCGGCACAGGAGCCGTGCCCCGACACCCTGGCGGCCCATCTGTCCGCGCTCGGCGTGGACGGCGGGGCCGTCGCCCTGTACGTGGCACTGCTGACGGGCCGCCCGGCGCCCTCGGCCTCCCCCGGGGCGCGGCGCGCGCTGCTCGCGCTCGGCCTGGCGGCGGAGGTGCCCGCCGGCGAGGGGAACGGCGGCGACGGGCCGGATGGCGAGGGGCGGGATGGCGACGGGCGCGGCGCGCGGGATCCCGCGGGCTCGCTGGTGCCCGTACCGCCCGCGTCCGCACTGGAGTTGCTCTCCCGGCGCGAGACGCTGCGGCTGGAGGAGGCCCGCTCGGCGGTCGCGCGCGCCTACGAGCGCTACCGCCGCCGTACGCCGTCGGCCGTGGGCGGCTCGGTCGCCGAGGAGGTGACCGGCGGCGACATCGAGCGGGTGCTGGGCGAGGCGCTGGGCGGTGCCCGGCGCGAGGTGCTGCGGTTCGACTCGCCGCCGTACTTCTGGGACACCGAGCGCGGCACCAAGGAGGAGGTCGGGCAGTTGCGCCGCGGGGTGCGCTACCGGGTGGTGTACACGCGGGAGTCGCTCGCCCGCCCCGGCTACCTCACCGAGAACGTCCAGCCGTGCGTGGACGCGGGCGAGGAGGCCCGGGTGGTGTCCGGACTGCCGGTGAAGCTGATGGTGGTGGACGACCGCGTCGGCTTCGTCTCGATGTCCATCGCGGACGTGGACGTCAGCCGCAGCATGCTCGTGGTGCGGCCGAGTGCGTTACTCGCCGCGCTGCGGGCGCTGTTCGAGGCCTACTGGGACCGGGCACTGCCCGTCCACCCCGACAGCGGGGCCGCCGCGCCGGGCGGTGCCAGGCCCGGCCCGGCCGAGCGCCGCATCCTGGCGATGCTGGTCGCGGGGGTGCCCGACAGTCAGATCATCCGCGAACTGGGCTTCAGCCGCCGCACGTTCTTCCGCCGCATGGAACTGCTGATGGCACAGGCCGGCGCGGGCAGCCGCTTCCAGCTCGCCCTCCAGGCACAGCGGCGAGGCTGGCTGTGAGCCCCGGCGGCACGCGCCCCACGCGCCCCGACCGGCGCACACGGCCGGCCCGATACGGAAGCGCACCGGGGCGGAGCCGTGCCACGGCACCCCGGTGCCCCGCGGGTGACGCCCCATCGGCTACAACCGTGAGCACCCTCCAACGCACACGCACCCCCCAGTGAAGAGAGAACACACCTTGAAGAAGGCCAGAAGACCCCGAATAGCCGTCGGCGCCGCCCTGGCGGCGCTCGTCCTGACGGGCACCACCACCGCGGCGGCCTCGGCCGCCTCCCCCGGCCCGGAGCCCGCTCCCCTGGGAGTGGTCCGGGGCGCGGACGCGCCCGGCGCGCTGGACGGCGAGTACATCGTGGTGCTGAGGGACTCCGGCGACCGGGCCCGCGGACCGATGACGGCGGGAGACGTACGCGACCGGGCCGAGAAGCTGACCGGCGCCTTCGGCGGCGAGGCGGAGCGCACCTACTCCTCGGCCCTCAAGGGCTTCTCGCTGAAGGCCACCGAGAAGCAGGCGCGGCGCCTGGCCGCCGACCCCTCGGTGGCGTACGTCGAGGCCAACCGCGTCGAGCGCGGCGACGTCCTGCCGCAGGCGCCGGACCTGCCGCAGACGCCGGGCCCGTCGAAGGGGCCGGACGTGAGCGGCACCCTGCTGCAGGCGGACCCGGGCTGGGGCCTGGACCGCATCGACCAGCGCGACCTGCCGCTCGACGCGAGCTACGGCTACGGTGCCACGGCGCCGAACGTCACCGCCTACGTCGTGGACTCCGGCATCAACGTCGCCCACGAGGACTTCGGCGGGCGCGCCTCCTACGGCTACAACTTCGTGGACGGAAACCGGACGGCCTCCGACTGCCACGGGCACGGCACGCATGTGGCGGGGATCATGGGCGGTGAGACCTACGGTGTGGCCAAGGACGTGAGGCTGGTCGCCGTGAAGGTGCTCGACTGCCAGAACTCGGGCACCACCGAGGGCGTGCTGGCGGGCTACGACTGGGTCGCGAAGAACGCCACCGGGCCCGCGGTCGCCAATGTGAGCATCGGCGGCTCCGCGAGCGACGCCAAGGACGCGGCGGTGCGGAAGATGGTCGCGGCGGGGATCACCGTCGTGGTCTCGGCGGGCAACAAGGCCGCCGACGCGTGCACCCAGTCGCCCGCCCGCGAGCCGTCGGTGATCACGGTGGCCGCGACGGCGCGGGACGACTCCAGGCCCAGCTGGTCCAACCACGGCGGCTGCGTGGACGTGTTCGCGCCCGGCGCCTCCGTCCCGTCGGCCGGGATCGGCTCGCGGACCGCGGAGCGGACGATGAGCGGTACGTCGATGTCGGCGCCGCATGTGGCGGGCGCGGCGGCGCTGTATGTCTCGAAGAACCCGGACGCCACGCCCGCGGCGGTGACCCGGGCGCTGCTGGAAGCGTCGAGCGCCGGCCGGGTGACGGGGCCGGGGGAGGGTTCGCCGAACCGGCTCCTCTACAGCCGCTTCTGACGCCTCCGGGCGCACCCCGGGCGTCGCCGGGCGTCGCCGGGCATCCGGGGACCCGGGTGCCCGGCATGAGGAAAGGCTCCCCGGGCGGCCGGTGACAGGGGCCGACCGCCCGGGGAGCCGGGCACGGACAGGAACGGGACGGGCGCGGAACGGGCGCGGGGCCGGGCAGGAGAGGACCGGGGCCGGGCGGAGCCGGACGCGGACGCGCAGGCGCGCGGGGACCGGGCGGCCCGGACGCCTACCGGCTGGGCTTGCGGCCCGTGACGCCCAGGTAGAGCAGGTAGGCGAGGTTCGGCTTCAGATCGGACTTCTTGGCGCCCCAGCTCTGTGCGGCCTTCTGCTGGCCGGCCACCGAGGTGAGCATCGACACCAGTGAGCCCGCGACGGCCGCCGGGCTGATGTCGGGGTCCGTCTTGCCCTTGGACTGGAGCTTCCCGATGGAGTCGGCCAGCGGGCCGGTGATCCCGCCGAGGACCTTCGAGCGGATCTTGGAGAAACGTTTGTCCCCCTCCGCCGCGCCCAGGTCCACCACTCGCAGGATCGCGTCGTTCTCCCGCCAGAAGGAGAGGAGGCCGTCCACCAGCTCCTCCGCCGTCTGCCACCCGGCCTTGCCCGTCCAGGTGCGGTCGGTGGCCAGCTCGCTCAGCGAGGAGCTCTCCCGGGACATCTCCTCGGCCAGCTCCAGGACGGCACCCTCCACGTCCGGGAAGTACTGGTAGAAGGTCGCGGGGGAGGTGCCCGCGCGCCGGGCGACGTCGATCACCCTGACGTCGCGGTAGGGCGACGAGCTGAGCATTTCGTCGAGGCAGGTGAGCAGCTTCTGCCGCGTCGCCTGGCCTCGGCGCCCGGCCACCCGACCGTCAACAGTTCGTACTTGTCCTGTCATGTCGTCAGCTTACCGAGGGATGATCAGGCCGCGATTCGACCGACCCCAAATGGGGTGATCTACTGCAAGAGAGGTGGTACGCGGACAACGTTCGCCCGTCGGGGCGCAACGGTGCGGAAGGAGCGGGAGATGGTCGCTGTCGAAGGCGCCTTCGCCGAGGGCACACCCTGCTGGACCGACGCGATGCTCCCCGACCTGGAGGCGGGCAAACGCTTCTACGGCGAGCTGTTCGGCTGGACCTTCGGCGACCCGGAGCAGCCCGACCGGCCCGGACAGCCCGGACGGTCCGACCGGCCCGGACAGGGCTCCCGCACGGTCGCGCTGCTCGGCGGCCGGCGGGTCGCCTCGCTCGTCCGCAAGCCGGACGGCCGGCTGCCGACGGTGTGGACGGTCTACTTCGCCACCCCCGACGCCGCGGCGACCGCCCGGCGCATCCGCGCCGCGGGCGGGCAGCTCGTCACCGAGCCCGAGGCGGTCGGCCCGGAAGGAGTGGCGGCCACCGCCGTCGATCCGGGCGGCGCGGTATTCGGCCTGTGGCAGCCGGAGGCGCTGGCGGGCTTCGAGGCGGCGCGCGAACCCGGCTCGTACGTGTGGACGGAGGTGTGTACCCGGGAGAGGGAACCGGTGGACGCCTTCTACCGGGAGGTCTTCGACTACGTCATGTATCCGGCCGGTGACGAGAGCACGGGAGAGGCGGCCGACATCATGGTCTGGGCCCCGCGCGGGGAGCCCGCCGACGACGAGCACGCCGTCGGCAGCCGTACGATGATCGACGAGACGTACCCGGTGGAGATGCCCGCCCACTTCCTCGTCCACTTCGCGGTCGCCGACTGCGACGCGGCCGTCCGCACGACCGTGCGCCTGGGCGGCCGTACGGTAGACGGCCCGCAGGACACCCCCTTCGGACGCTACGCCGTCCTCGCCGACAACCAGGGCGCGCGCTTCGGGGTCCTGGACACCTCCACCGCGCTGTGAGCCCGGCTCCGGCGGCGCGGACCGGCCCGTGCGGAGCCCACCGGCCGGGGAATGGGCGACTCACCGCCCCCGGGTTCGCAACCGAGGGCTCCGCCAGGAAGAATCGCTGTCGGACCGCGGGACCGGTATGGCGGTGGAAGGCTGCACGGGGCGGCGATCGTCGACCCCGACGGGGAGGTGGCAGGCAAGTGGTGGAGCAGCTGACGCAGCACGATCCGCGGCGTATCGGCCCGTTCGAGGTGCTCGGACGGCTGGGCGCCGGGGGCATGGGGCTGGTCTACCTCGCCCGTTCGGCCTCCGGACGCCGGGTGGCGATCAAGACGGTGCGCACCGAGCTCGCCGAGGACCAGCTCTTCCGCGTCCGCTTCACCCGCGAGGTGGAGGCGGCCCGCGCGGTCAGCGGCTTCTACACAGCCGCCGTCGTGGACGCCGACCCGCGCGCCGCGGTGCCGTGGCTGGCGACCGCGTACGTGCCCGCGCCGTCCCTGGAGGAGATAGTCAACGAGTGCGGGCCGCTCCCGGCGCAGGCCGTGCGCTGGCTGGCCGCCGGTGTCGCCGAGGCGCTCCAGTCCATCCACGGGGCGGGCCTGGTCCACCGCGATCTGAAGCCCTCCAACGTGCTGGTGGTCGAGGACGGCCCTCGGGTGATCGACTTCGGCATCGCCTCCGGGGTGTCCAACACCCGGCTGACGATGACCAACGTCGCCGTCGGCACCCCCTCCTACATGTCACCCGAGCAGGCCAGGGACTCGCGCAGCGTCACGGGTGCCAGCGACGTCTTCTCCCTCGGCTCGACCCTGGTCTTCGCCGCCACCGGCCACCCGCCCTTCCACGGGGCGAACCCCGTCGAGACCGTCTTCATGCTGCTGCGCGAGGGCCCGGACCTGGAGGGCCTGCCCGACGAGCTCAGACCGCTCATCGAGTCCTGCATGCGCACCGAGCCCGACCAGCGGCCCACCCCGGCCGACCTCCAGGCGCAGCTCGCCCCGCACCTGTTCTCCTCCGGCGGCGACGACAGCGGCACGGCCTCCGCCTGGCTGCCGGCCGGCGCGGTGGCGCTGATCGAGCGGCACCGGGGCGGCCGGGCGCGGCCCGCGAAGCCGGCCTCCCGGCCCAGGCACCGGGCGCCGGAGCAGGCGCCCGCGGCCGCCCACGCGCCGGCCCAGGCCTCCGCCCAGGCCCCTTCCCAGGCACAGGCGGGCGGCCCCGGCGCAGGATGGCGGCCCCCGGCCGCCGATCCGCGGGGCGGCGGGGCGCCCGCCGCGTCCGTGGCCGCGCCTCCGGTACCGCCGCCTCCGGTACCGCCGCCCC
>NZ_JAKMAY010000315.1:0-6074 GCF_022015835.1 Streptomyces sp. ICN903
GGGGGCGTGCGGACAGGGGCGCGGCCGGCGCCCGCTGAGCCGTGAGGGGCGGAGCCCGGGAGGGGATGTCAGCGCACCGAGCGCGGCCCGGCCGTACCGGCGCCCAGCGCCGCCACCCGCTCGCGCAGTCCGCGGTCGGCGGTGACCACCGTGCAGGGTCGGCCGCGGCCCTCGGCCGCCACCAGTTCCACGATCCGGTCGTCCCCGCTGCCGGGCGCCTCCACCACCCGCACACCGGGCACGGAGGCCACCCCCCGGGCGGCGCCCTCCACGACGAGCACGATCTCCTCGCCGTCCTCGCCGTCCCCTGTGCCCTCGCCGCTCCCGCCCGCGGCCCGTGCCGCGAGCCGGTCCCGCAGCCGCTCGGCGGCGCCGCGCCGGTCCCGCCACCAGCCGTCCGGCACCGAGCCGACGACGTTGGCGGCGTCCACGACGAGCAGGGGGCGAAGGCGTCCGGGCATGGCCCAAGGGTGCCACGGCCACCGCCCGGTCACCGCCCGGTCACAGCCCGGCCACCGCTCTCCGGAGCCCCGCGCACGCGACGGCGCCCGCCCGCACTCGGGGTGCGGACGGGCGCCGTGGGGCGGGGCAGCGGGGAGCCGCCCTGGCGCGTCAGTTCGGGACGCTCGCCACGCCCGGCTCCAGGAACCGCTTGCCGGCCACGCGCTCGGAGACGCCCTCGCGGTCCAGGTACGGCGTGATGCCGCCCAGGTGGAAGGGCCAGCCCGCGCCGGTGATCAGGCACAGGTCGATGTCCTGGGCCTCGGCGACGACGCCCTCGTCGAGCATCAGGCGGATCTCCTCGGCGATCGCGTTCAGCGCGCGCTCGCGGACCTGCTCCTCGGTCAGCACCGTGTCGCCGGTCTCGAACAGGGCGGCGACCTCCGGGTCCAGCTCCGGCTTGCCGGAGTCGTGGACGTAGAGGCCGCGCTTGCCCGCCTCGACGATGCGGCCCAGGTTCTCCGAGACGGCGAAGCGGTCGGGGAACGCGGCGTTGAGGGTGCCGGCCACGTGGTGGGCGACGGCCGGTCCGACCAGCTCCAGCAGGACGATCGGCGACATGGGCAGACCCAGGGGAGCCAGCGCGCGGTCGGCGACCTCGACGGGGGTGCCCTCGTCGATGGAGCGCAGCACCTCGCCCAGGAAACGGGTCAGGATGCGGTTGACGACGAACGCCGGGGCGTCCTTGACCAGCACGGCCGTCTTCTTTAGCGACTTGGCGACCGCGAAGGCCGTCGCCAGCGAGGCGTCGTCGGTCTGCTCGGCGCGGACGATCTCCAGCAGCGGCAGCACGGCGACGGGGTTGAAGAAGTGGAAGCCCACGACCCGCTCGGGGTGCCTGAGCTTGCTCGCCATCTCGGTGACCGACAGCGAGGAGGTGTTGGTGGCCAGGATGGCGTGCTCGGGCACGACCGCCTCGACCTCGGCGAACACCTGCTGCTTGACGCCCATCTCCTCGAAGACGGCCTCGATGACGAAGTCCGCGTCGCCGAAGGCGGCGGCCTTGTCCAGCGAGCCGCTGACCAGGGCCTTGAGGCGGTTGGCCTTGTCCTGGCCCACGCGCCCCTTGAGCAGGAGCTTGTCGATCTCCTCGTGGACGTAGCCCACGCCCTTGTCGACGCGCTCCTGGTCGATGTCGGTCAGTACGACCGGCACCTCCAGGCGGCGGGCGAACAGCAGCGCCAGCTGCGAGGCCATCAGACCGGCGCCGACGACGCCGACCTTGGTGACCGGGCGGGCCAGCTTCTTGTCCGGGGCGCCGGCCGGGCGCTTGGCGCGCTTGTTGACCAGGTTGAAGGCGTACAGGCCGCTGCGCAGCTCGTCGCCCATGATCAGGTCGGCCAGGGCGCGGTCCTCGGCGTCGAAGCCCTGCCGCAGGTCGCCGTTCTTCGCCGCCGCGATGATGTCCAGCGCGCGGTAGGCGGCCGGGGCCGCGCCGTGCACCTTGGAGTCGGCGATGCCACGCCCGCGGGCGACGGCCTGGTCCCAGGCCTCGCCGCGGTCGACGTCCGGGCGCTCGACCTCGAGCTCGCCGCGGAGCACCGAGGCGGTCCAGATCAGGGACTGCTCCAGGAAGTCGGCGCCGTCGAAGATCGCGTCGGCGATGCCGAGCTCGAAGACCTGCTCGCCCTTCAGCTGCTTGTTCTGGTTGAGCGAGTTCTCGATGATCACCGAGACCGCGCGGTCGGCGCCGATCAGGTTCGGCAGCAGGGTGCAGCCGCCCCAGCCGGGGACCAGACCGAGGAAGACCTCGGGGAGGGAGAAGGCCGGGACGGCCCGCGAGACGGTCCGGTAGGAGCAGTGCAGACCCACCTCGACACCGCCGCCCATCGAGGCGCCGTTGTAGTAGGCGAAGGTCGGCACGGCCAGGGAGGACAGCCGCTTGAAGACGTCGTGGCCGCCCTTGCCGATGGCCAGCGCGTCCTCGCGGCTCCTGATGACCTCCACGCCCTTGAGGTCGGCGCCCACGGCGAAGATGAACGGCTTGCCGGTCACGCCGACGCCGACGATCTCGCCCTTGGCGGCCTCGGCCTCGACCTGGTCGATCGCCTTGTCGAGGTTGACCAGCGACTGCGGGCCGAGCGTGGTGGGCTTGGTGTGGTCCAGGCCGTTGTCCAGGGTGATGAGCGCGAAGCGGCCCGCGCCCTGGGGCAGGTCGAGGTGACGCACGTGGGCGGTGGTGACGACCTCGTCGGGGAAGAGCTCGGCTGCGCCCTTCAGCAGTTCGGCGGTGTTGCTCATGCCACTCCCTCGCTGCGCTCGGTCGAGCACTCGCAAGTGCTGCTGTTCTTCACTGTTCGCTCGCTCCGCTCGCTCACTTGCCCTCCCAGTGGGGGTTCTCCCAGATCACGGTGCCGCCCATGCCGAAGCCGACGCACATGGTGGTCAGGCCGTAGCGGACGTGCGGCTGCTCCTCGAACTGCCGCGCGAGCTGCGTCATCAGACGCACACCCGAGGAGGCCAGCGGGTGGCCGAAGGCGATGGCGCCGCCGTACTGGTTGACGCGCGGGTCGTCGTCGGCGATGCCGTAGTGGTCCAGCAGGGCCAGCACCTGGACGGCGAAGGCCTCGTTGATCTCGAACAGGCCGATGTCGCCGATCGACAGACCGGCCTTGGCCAGCGCCTTCTCGGTGGAGGGGATCGGGCCGACGCCCATGACCTCCGGCTCCACACCGGCGAAGGCGTAGGAGACCAGGCGCATCTTGACCGGCAGACCCAGCTCCCGGGCCACGTCCTCGGCGGCGAGCAGGGAGGCGGTGGCGCCGTCGTTGAGACCGGCGGCGTTGCCCGCGGTGACCCGGCCGTGCGCGCGGAAGGGGGTCTTCAGGCCCGCGAGCTGCTCCAGGGTGGTGCCCGGGCGCATCGGCTCGTCGGCGGTGGCCAGGCCCCAGCCGGTCTCCCCGGCCTCCTCGTTGGAGCGGCGCACGGAGATCGGCACCAGGTCGGCCTGGATCCTGCCGTCGGCGTACGCCTTGGCGGCCTTCTCCTGGCTGCGCACGGCGTACTCGTCGGCGCGCCGCTTGGTGATGTGCGGGTAGCGGTCGTGGAGGTTCTCCGCCGTCATGCCCATGAACAGGGCGGACTGGTCGACCAGCTTCTCGGAGACGAAGCGCGGGTTGGGGTCCACGCCCTCGCCCATCGGGTGGCGGCCCATGTGCTCGACACCGCCCGCGACCACGACGTCGTACGCGCCGAAGGCGATCGACCCGGAGGTCGTCGTCACGGCGGTCATGGCGCCGGCGCACATGCGGTCGATGGAGTAGCCCGGCACCGTCGTCGGCAGCCCGGCCAGGATGCCGGCGGTGCGGCCCAGGGTCAGGCCCTGGTCGCCGATCTGGGTCGTCGCGGCGATGGCGACCTCGTCGATGCGCTCCGGGGGCAGGTCCGGGTTGCGGCGCAGCAGCTCACGGATGCACTTGACGACCAGGTCGTCGGCGCGCGTCTCGTGGTAGATGCCCTTCGGGCCCGCCTTGCCGAACGGGGTCCGGACGCCGTCGACGAAGACGACGTCCCTAGCGGTACGAGGCACGTTGGCTCTCCTCCAGGGGTGCGGTGGTACGCCGTACGGCGCGCTTCCCGGAGCTTATGCTACTTGCCGGTAACCCTCAGGTGGACAGCCCCCTTCCGAGGGAGTCGCACGTCACACTCCCGGCCGCCCCGCGGGCGGCACGACGCGGGCCCGCCCCGTGAGGGAGCGGGCCCGGAAACCGCGGAGCGGCGCGCGGCCGGCCCGGCCGTGGAGCGCCCGGGGGACGTCAGATGCCCTGCATCCCCTGGAAGACGACGAAGCCGAGGATCAGACCGCCGACCAGGCCCGCGATGGAGACCCCGAGGGCGGTCTTGCCCAGCCGCTCGCCCTTGGAGGTGGCGATCGCGCCGCAGATGATGCCCGCGATGCCGAAGAGCGGCGGGCAGAAGAGGAAGGCGACGCAGCCGAGCACGATGCCGACGATGCTGAGCGTGTTCGACGGGTTCGGCGGCTGCGGCTGGTACGGCTGGTTCGGGTAGTTCGGATAGGACATTCTCATCCCCCCTGAGTTGTCAGTGCGCGATCACCCTATGCGGGAACCGCGCGCGAGCGAAAGCCCGGTTCCCCGCCCGCGGCGGGAGGGGAACCGAGGGGCCGGGCCGTGTTGCGGGCAGCCCCGGTCAGACGTCGGACGGGACGGCCGACAGGGCGGCCGTCAGCAGCGGCGCCGTCTGCTCGACCTGCCACTGCCGGGCGCCGAGGTCGCGCAGCGCCTGCGCGACGGCGGGCTCGGACGCCTCGCCCGGGGGCTCCCAGCACAGCCGCCGCACCGTGTCGGGGGCGAGCAGGTTCTCCTGGGGCAGGTTCAGCTCCTCCGCGCGCGCCGTCACCGCCGCCCGTGCCGCGGCCAGCCGGGCCGCGGCGACCGGGTCCTTGTCGGCCCAGGCGCGCGGGGGAGGCGGCCCGGCCGGCGTCAGGGCCGGCTGCGGCAGTTCCGACTCGGGCAGGGCGCGGGCGCGCTGGACCGCGGCCAGCCACTGCTCGAGCTGCCTGCGCCCCATCCGGTGCCCGAACCCCGGCAGCGCGGCCAGCGCCTGCACGGTGGCCGGCATCGCCAGCGCGGCCTCCACGACGGCCGCGTCGGTGAGCACCTTGCCCGGCGAGACGTCGCGGCGCCGCGCCACCTGGTCGCGGGCCGTCCACAGCTCCCGCACGGCCGCCATCTGCCGCCGCCTGCGCACCTTGTGCATGCCCGAGGTGCGGCGCCAGGGGTCCTTGCGGGGGGCGGGCGGCGGGGCCGCCGCTATGGCGGCGAACTCCTGTCGCGCCCACTCCAGCTTGCCCTGGCGCTCCAGCTCCTCCTCCAGGGCGTCGCGCAGGTCGACCAGGAGTTCCACGTCCAGCGCCGCGTACCGCAGCCAGGGCTCGGGCAGCGGGCGGGTGGACCAGTCCACGGCGGAGTGGCCCTTCTCCAGGGAGTAGCCCAGGACGTTCTCGACCATCGCGCCGAGGCCGACGCGGGCGAAGCCCGCGAGCCGCCCGGCCAGCTCGGTGTCGAACAGCCGGGTCGGGCGCATGCCCGTCTCGCGCAGGCAGGGCAGATCCTGGGTGGCGGCGTGCAGCACCCACTCGGCGTCCGCGATCGCCTCGCCGAGGGCGGTCAGATCAGGGCAGCCGACCGGGTCGACCAGCGCGGTCCCCGCGCCCGCGCGGCGCAGCTGGACGAGGTAGGCGCTCTGCCCGTAGCGGTATCCGGACGCCCGCTCGGCGTCGACGGCCACGGGGCCGCGGCCCGCGGCGAAGGCGTCCACGACCTCGGCGAGCGCCTCGGGCGTCGCGGTCACGGGCGGGATGCCCTCGCGCGGCTCCAGCAAGGGGACCGGCGCCGGACCTTCCTCCCGTGCGGGAGGCCGAGCTGCGTTGCTTATGGAGGTCTCTTGGGCGTCGGTCACGCGACAAGGGTATCCATGCGCACGTGATGTGCGTCGTCCGCCGACGGAACGTCACGCCGGGGGACGCCGTACACCCGCCCGCACGCACGCACGCCCGCCCGGCCGGGGAGCCGGCCGGGCGGGCGGGTGCGGTCGCGGCGGCAGGGGGTCGT
>NZ_JAKMAY010000316.1:0-6048 GCF_022015835.1 Streptomyces sp. ICN903
GTCGCCCGCCCACCCCTCGGGCGACGGCGGGCGCCGACTGGGGCGCCGGTGGGTGACGGGAGTCACGTCGCAGGTCACAGCCGCCTTCCGGGAAGATGAGCGGATGCGCGTGCTCTTCGTCGGCGACTCCATGACCATCGGCAGCGCCGGTGAGCACACCTGGCGCCACCGCATGTGGCGGCATCTGGAGCGCACCCGCGGGCCGCACGGCGCCGCGTACGAGATCGTCGGCCCCCGTGACGCGCTGTACGACAAGGACGCCGACGCCCCGGTCTCCCACGACTACGCCGATCCCGCCTTCCCCGCCGCCGCACGCCGCCATCTCGCCGGCTGGGGCGAGGGCTGGCTGCACATGGCCCCGTTGATAGGCGGTGCGGTGCGCGAGCACCGCGCCGACACCCTGCTGGTCTTCCTGGGCCTGATCGACCTCGGCTTCTACACCGGCTCCGACGCCACCGCCGCCAACGTCCGCCGCTTCGTCGCCGAGGCCCGCTTCGCCGAGCCGCGGGTGCGGATGGTGCTGCTGCCGGTGATCCCCAACATACGGGCACGGCACGACGCCTTCTTCGCCGCCGAGTGCGAGCGCTTCAACGGACTGCTGGCGCAGGCCGCGGCCGAGTTGTCCACCCCCGCCTCGCCGCTGCTGACGGCCGTACCGCCGCGCGGCTGGGACCTGGCCCGCGACACCTACGACGGCACCCACCCCACCGCCCGCGGCGAGCACCTCATCGCCGCCGCCTTCGCCGACGCGATGCACCGGGCGTGGGGCGTGGGCGGCCCGTACGCCGCGGGCGCTGCGGGGGCCCGGCCGGGCGTACCCGGCGCCCGGCGCGCGGCCGGGCCGGTCACCGTGGAGCGGTGAATTCCGCTCCCTTCCGCCCCGGAATCCCCCGGCAGCGGTGAAGAATTCCCCGGAGGTTCCCGGAGGGCCGCCGCAACGGGCGGCGAAACACGGGAAACCGTGGATCCGGAATGATGACGGACATGCGCCGCAGCTCCGGAATGCCTGAATTCACCGCGGCCGAAAAGGTACCGGATCCGGACACTCCCAGCGGGCCCGGGCCCACGGCAGCGGTGTACAGCGCGCCGGACACGCTCCCGGCCGGCCGTGCGCACCTGTGCGGGTGGCCGGAAAAAGACGGTGTTTGACTTGATAAGGAGTGCTCCCTCCCACGGCTGTGCTGAAACCATCTCGGCGCCACCGACACTTCGGCGGAGAATCCCCACCGGGATTCCGGCGGCACCGTCCTGTCAACACGCAACAGGGGGTATCCAGATGACCGATTCCGCTCCAATCCCCTTTTCCGAGCCGTCCGCGCTGCCGCTGACCACACCCGCGGTGTGCGATCCGCGGCAGCCCCGCGAGAAGGCGTGGGAGGCGGACGCGGTCGAGCGGTTCCGCAAGCGCATGCTCGACGAGAGCACCCTCTTCCCGTGCGTCTTCGGTGTGGACGCGCTGCGCAGGGCCACCCTGCGCTTCTCCTTCCTGGAACGGGGGGACGGCCTCGCCCGGCGGCTCGCGGCGGCACTCGGCGACTTCGTCGCCCTCGCGCCCGAACTGGGCCGCAGGACCTCCCTGGTGGCGTTCTTCGAGACCACCGACGAGGACCGCGCCCGCGACGTGGAGGGCTTCCGCACCCTGGTGTGGGAGTTGCTCCAGGCAGTGCACGACCTGGACACCGCGCCCTGGCCGGCGGACATCCCGCCGGACACCGAGGACCCCGAGTGGGAGTTCGGCTTCGCCGGAATGCCGATGTTCGTCGTCGCGAACACCCCGGCCCACCGCAGACGCAACAGCCGGTACTTCGAGGACCTCGCGATCACCTTCCAGCCCCGCTTCGTCTTCGACGACATCTCCGAGGACTCCAGGCAGGGCCGCAACGCCCGTACCATCATCCGCGGCCGCCTGGCCGCCTACGACGACGTCCCCGCCAGTCCGCTCCTGGGCAGTTACGGCAAGCCGGGCAACCTGGAGTGGGCCCAGTACTTCCTGGACGACGACAACACCCCCCACGACCGTGGGACGCGCTGCCCCCTGCGCGTCAGGCACGGAGCACAGCACGCCGACGGCTCGGCCCACGACACCGCCCGCAACACCGCCGACAACGCCCGGGAGACCGCCGTATGAACCCCCGATTCGACAGCCGCACGGCCCCCGCCGTCCCGGCCGACCTCACCGAACTCCTTCCGCACCAGGGCAGCTTCGAGCTGCAGAACGACCAGCCGGGCAAGGTCCACAACTGGCACCACCACAGCCTGGACGAGGAGTTGTTCATACTGCGGGGCAGTGCCCTGCTCTTCTGGGACGCGGCGGGCGCCTACCAGGAGCGCGACTGCCCGGCGGGCACCTGGATCACGCTGCCCGCCGGCACCGTGCACGGCTCGCTGGCCGGCCCGCAGGGCGCGGTCTACATGATCCGCCCGCGTGACGGCCGTACGGCCGAGACCACCTTCCTGGCCGACGGCGAGCACCCGCACCCCACCCCGGTCGCACGGGAATCCGCGGCGTGACCGGTCCGCACGGCACGAAGTCCGCGGGCGGGGCGGCCGGCGCCGAGGGCGCGGCCGCCCAGCCCCCCACACGGATGGCGGGCCATCTGCGCCTGCCCGGGGCCGTGGCGCTGGCCATCACCATCGTGGTGGGCAGCGGCGCCCTCGTCTCACCCGGCATCGCCTACCACCAGACCGGCCAGGCCGCCCTCTACGCCTGGCTCGTGGCCGCCGCCGTCACCGTCCCGCTGCTGATCGTCTTCGCCCGGCTGGGCGCCGACCTGCCCGGCGCCGGGGGCGTCGCCGGCTTCGTCCAGGCCGGGTTCGGCCGCTCCTGGGCGGCCGGCGTGGAGGTCATGCTCCTGGGCACCTTCGGCCTCGGCATCCCGGCCATCGCCCTGACCGGCGGCTTCTACCTCCAGCAGATCCCCGGTCTGCACGCAGTCCCGGCCTGGGCGGCGGCGATCGGGCTGCTGGCACTGGCCGGCCTGTCGGTGGCGATCGGCGGATCGGTGTCGTCGCGCATCCAGATCGTCCTGGCGCTGCTCATGACGGCCGGACTGCTCGCGGCGGCGGTGCTCGGCCTGTCCGGCGGCGATCCCGTGGAGCACCTGCCGCCGGCCCGGCCGGAGGAGCTCGCGCTGGGCGTGGCGGCGCTGGGAGCGGTGTTCTTCGCCTTCACCGGCTGGGAGATGCTCTCCTTCACCACCGAGGAGTACGCCGACCCGCGCAGGGACTTCCCCCGGGTGGTGGTCATCAGCTTCCTCGTCGTCACGACCCTTTACGTCCTGCTGGCCTGGGCGGTCCAGACGCGGCTGGCGGAGGACGACCCGAAGGCCGCCTCCTCGCCGATCCACGCCGTGGTGTCGGCCGCCGCTCCGGGCCTTGCCTGGGTGGTGTCGGTGCTGGGCGTGGTGATCATCGCCGCCAATCTGGTGGGCGCGGTGTGGGCGGCCTCCCGGCTGGTGATGTCCAGCGCCCGCGAGGGGCTGCTGCCGCGCCCCCTGGCCAGGCTGAGCCGGTCGGCCGGCACGCCCCCGCGCAACGCGGTGGCGGTGTGCGTCGCGGTCTTCAGCCTGATGGCGCTGGCGACGGCGTCCGACCTGCTGTCGCTGTCGGACCTGCTGACCGTCGCGGGGCAGAACTTCTTCCTGCTCTACCTGTTCTCCGCGGTCGTCTACGCGCGGCTCAAGGCCGGCGCTCCCAGGGCGTTCGGAATCGCCATCGCCGTACTGCTGGGGCTGCTGGCACTGACCTTCGGCCCCCTCCAGCTCGGGTACGCGCTGGCGCTGCTGGTGCTCGGCCGCGTCCTGTCGCGGCGGAGCGGGAAGCGGCGGGAGGCCGCGCCGGGGAGCTGACGGCCGTGCCGTCCGGACCCCGCACCGCCCCGGGCGTGCCGCCGTGCCCCGGACGGCACGGCGGTGCGCCCGGGGCGGAGCGGGGTCCGTGCCCGGTGCGGGCACGGACCCCGCCGGCACCGGCCCGTCCGTACCGCTGAGGCGGGCGGCACCGTCCCGGAGCCGCCCGCCCGTCAGCGGCCCGACGTCACCGCCACCGGACTCGTCGCCGCCGACGCGCCCTGACGGCCCGGCCCCGCCGCGCGGGGGCCGGGCCGTCAGGGCGGCGGTCTCCACGGGTCCGGCCCTTCGCCGCGCCACGCTTGCCTTGAGCCCACTCCAGCACGTTGGCTGGTGTCCATGAAGTACACGCAGCTCGGACGCACCGGTCTCAAGGTCAGCCGCCTGGTCCTCGGCACGATGAACTTCGGTCCGCAGACCGAGGAGGCCGACAGCCACGCCATCATGGACGCCGCTCTCGACGCGGGCGTCAACTTCTTCGACACGGCCAATGTCTACGGGTGGGGCGAGAACAAGGGCCGCACCGAGGAGATCATCGGCAACTGGTTCGCCAAGGGCGGCGACCGCCGCGACAAGGTGGTCCTCGCCACCAAGGTCTACGGCAACATGGCGGCCACGGACGGCGACGTCTGGCCCAACCACGACAAGCTGTCCGCGGTGAACATCCGCCGCGCCGTCGACGCCAGCCTGAAGCGGCTGCGCACCGACCACATCGACCTGTACCAGTTCCACCACGTCGACCGGAACACGCCGTGGGAGGAGATCTGGCAGGCGATGGACGTCCTGGTCCAGCAGGGCAAGATCCTGTACGTCGGGTCGTCCAACTTCGCGGGCTGGCACATCGCACGGGCCAACGAGACCGCCGCCCGCACCGGCCGCCTCGGCCTGGTCAGCGAGCAGTGCAAGTACAGCCTCGTCGAGCGCCGCGCCGAGATGGAGGTCATCCCGGCGGCGCGCGGCTACGGCCTCGGCGTCATCCCGTGGTCCCCGCTGGGCGGAGGGCTGCTGGGCGGCGTGCTCCGCAAGGAGCGGGAGAACCCCGAGCGCCGCTCCTCGCAGGCGCTGGCGAACAACCCCGGACTGCGCGACCAGGTCCAGGCGTACGAGGACCTGCTGGACAAGCACGGTCTGGAGCCCGGCGAGGTGGCCCTGGCCTGGCATCTGGCCCAGCCCGGCATCACCGGCCCGATCATCGGCCCGCGCACGCGCGAGCAGCTGGACTCGGCGCTGCGCGCGGTGGAGCTGGAGCTGAGCGAGGAGCTGCTGGCCTCGCTGGACGAGATCTTCCCCGGCCCCGGTCCGTCCCCGGAGGCGTTCGCCTGGTGACGCGCGGCCGCGCCGCGGCCGTCCGCCCCGCCGCCCGGCGGGGCGGACGGCCGTCTCAGCCGATGAGGGCCGCCAGCATCACCACGGCGAGCATGAGCACCAGGGCCCCGCTGACGATGCGGGTACGGGTCTTCGGGTCCACGCCCCAACGGTAGCCCGCCCGTCCGGCGGCCCGTCGGGGGGCTGCCGAGGGGGTTGTCGGCGGGCCCCGGCGGCTCGTCAGCGGCCCAGCGGCCAGGCCGACAGCGTCTCGTAGCGGGGGTGCTCCCCGGGGATCCCGGAGCGGGGCAGCCGGCTGCGTACGAGGGCCAGCTCCTCCGCCCGCCAGGGGCTTCCCGTGAAGCCCTCCAGGGCGGCCGCCAGGGGCCGCAGGTCCGGTCGCGGTCCTCGGCGGCCGGCGCGTGCCAGGGTCAGATGCGGCTTGTAGGGGCGGTCGTCGGTGGGCACCCCGGCCCGGTTGACGCCCGCGGTGACGGAGCCGGCCAGCCGCCGCAGCGGTTCGCGGCCGGCGTCCACCCCGGCCCACAGGACCCGGTCGCCGAACCGGCCGCCCCCGGCCAGCCGCACCTCGAAGGGGTGGTGGCGGTGGGCGGCGCGCTCCAGACGCTCGCACAGCGCGGGCAGGAGGTCGTCGTCCACCTCACCCAGGAAGGCGAGTGTGAAGTGCCAGCCCTCGGGGAGGGCCCAGCGCAGCCGGTCCGCGCCGGGCAGCCCCCTGAGCCGCTCCACCTCCTCGCCGAGTTCCGCGACGGCGGAGGGCGGCGGCAGCACGGCGGTGAAAAGCCTCATGGGGAGAGTCTCACGTGAGCGGGCCGCTCACGCGAGCACGTCCCTGCGGTGGTCCCGCTCCTCGCCCGGCGCGGAGGCGGGGGCG
>NZ_JAKMAY010000317.1:0-6028 GCF_022015835.1 Streptomyces sp. ICN903
CTGGTCTCCCGGTGAGGCGGGCCGTTACGGCGCCCGCGCGGCGCCGCCGCGGGCGCTACCGGCCGCCCAGTTCCCGCCGTAGGTACTCGCGCCAGCTCTCGGTGAGCCCGTCCATGCCGGTGCCGAGCACCTCGCGGACCACCGGGTCCATGTCCCCGCCGGACCCGCCCGCCGCCAGGTACAGCTCGACCAGCTTCTCCTCGCCCCACCGCTGCGCCACCATCCGGCACAGCAGCCAGCCGCTCTCGTAGGAGCGGGCGAGCCGGTCCGCGTCCCCGGCGAAGGCGAACTCCTCGTCCGTCGGCAGTCGGCGGGGCACCTCGCCGTCGCGGACGGCGTCGGTCAGCAGGGGGGCGATCCGGGCGGGCGACCGGTCCACCTCCCGGTAGGCGGCCCAGTCGGCGAAGCCCTCCGACAGCCACAGCGGGGTGGACTCGGTGGTGTGCTCGCGGGTGGCCACATGGGTGACCTCGTGGGTCATGACGATCCGCCGCCCCTCCTCGCCCAGCAGCCAGTAGGCCTCCGGGTTGACCACGATCCGCTCGGCCGGGGCCGCGCTCCGTCCGCCCGCCTCCCCGGTGGTGACGGCGGCGATGCCGCGGTAGGAGGAGGGCGGGCCGCCCAGGAGGCCGGCCATCCGCTCCAGTGTCGCGGGGGCCTGGACCAGCACCCGGCGCGGCCAGGGGCGCGGCCAGGCCTCGCCTGCGCCGGGGACCGCGCGGTCGGCGTCGTCCGCCAGGGCGCGCAGGTCGAACTCCGGGCGGCCGACCCCCAGCACCAGGCTCCGCTCGCCGCGCACGACGGTCATCTCGCCCTGTTCCCACAGCTGCTGGGTGCCGCGACGGCCACCGGACGCGCCGTCCCGGTCCCCGTCGCCGTCGCCGTCGCCGTCGCCGTCGGAGGAGACGTACCAGCGGCCCTCCCGCTCGGTGAGGGTCAGGTACTCCACGTCCCGCACCGGTGCGGGGTCGTAGCCCTCGATCCGGTAGCGCAGTTCGGCCCGGACCGCGATCCGCCGGGGGCCGGTTCCCCCGTCCGCCGGAAGCGGGAAGGCGTCCTCGCCGGTGGCGGTGACGCGGTAGGACCAGTGGTCGATCGGCAGCCGGGCGAGATTGCCGAACACCGTGCGCTGGGCGTCCCGGTAGCCGTCCGCGCGGGGATCGACGGTGGCCAGGTAGGCCTCGCGGTCGCCGGTGAGGACGGCCTCGGCCTGGCGGTCCAGCACCGCCTGGAGCAGCCCGCGCTCCGCGGCGCCGTCCCGGTCCCGTTCCACGCAGCCCGGCTGGAACGCCAGCAGCACGGCCACCAGTACGGCCGGTACCGCCGACGTCCTCCGCCACCCGCGTGTCACACCGCCGATCGTACGGCCCCGGCCCCGGGCGCGCGCAGGAGCGGGCTCGGGGGCGGGGACCGGGCCGGGAGCGGTCTCAGGGCCGGACCACGGCGGCGACCGGCATCATCCCGACCGGGTCGTACCGCACCCGTGCCCCGGGGCGCGGGGCGTGGAGGACCTGTCCGCCTCCGGCGTACATCCCCACGTGGCTGGCGTCGGACCGGTAGACGACCAGGTCGCCGGGGAGCGCCTGCTCCAGCGGTACGTGCCGCCCGGCGTGCAGTTGCCCCTGCGAGGTGCGCGGCAGGGAGACGCCGGCCTGGCCGTAGGCCCAGGAGGTCAGCCCGGAGCAGTCGAAGGCGTCCGGGCCTGCCTGGCCCCAGGCGTACGGCGCTCCGACCGCCCCGCGGGCCGCGGCGACCGCCGCGGCGGCCCGCGACGAGGGGGCCGGCTCCATCGGCGCACCGGGACGTCCGGCGTCGCGCGAGGCGTGCCCGCGGGCGGCGCGCTCCTCGGGCGGGAGCCGGTTGAGCAGCCGCTGGGCGGCCGCGAGCTTGCGCTGCACGGCCTCGCGGTGCTCGCCCAGGGCCTCGCGCTGGCGCCGCAGTTCGGCGAGTTTCCCGCCGGCCTCGGTGCGCTGCTGCTCCAGCGCGCGCACCGCGCCGCGGAACGCCTTGAGCTTGGCCGCCTGGCGGCTGTTGATCCGGTCGAGGGCGGCGGCCTTGGCGAGGTACTCCTCCGGCCCCTCGGACAGCAGCAGCGCCAGCGACGGGTCGATGCCGCCGGAGCGGTACTGCGCGCTCGCCAGGGAGCCCAGGTCCCCGCGCATCCGGTTGACCCTGGCCTGGTCGCGGGCGGCTCCGTCCTGGGCGCGCTCGACCTGCTCGCGCAGGTCCTCCACTCGTTCGGAAACGGTGTTGTAGCGCTCGGTGGCCCGCTCCGCGTCGGCGTAGAGCCGGTCCACCCGCGCGCTCAGCGCGGCCGGGGCCGGGCCGCCCGCGGGGTCGGCTCCCGCCGGGGCCGCCGTCAGCACCGCCGCCGCGCCCGCGGCGGCGGACAGCGCGGTGACCCTGGTGCCCAGCCCGAAGAGGCCGGAAGAGGAGGCGCGCCGCCGGGAACCGGGGCGGCGGGGGGCGTGTCGGGGCGAAGGCTGCGAGACCACGGCGGAACCGCTCTCCCTTCCGCTTCGAGTACGGTGGCCGCCGACAGTAGCGGTACGGACACGCTCCGTTCACGGATCGCCGCACCGCCCATCGCGCAGCCCCCCTCCCCCGGCGCGGAACGGTGGCACGGGTCAGGACCAGGTCAAAGCCCTGGTCAGGGCCGGGTCGGCAGCGGGGGGGCGGAAGAGGGCGACGAAAAGCCTCCCCCGCCGGGATTCACCCGTACGGAGGAGGCTTGAGAAGCGGGGTGACGGCCGGTCAGACGCGCACGCCGAACATGAACGGCATGTTGTTGATCGACTCGTAGCGCACGTTGGCGCCGGGCTTCGGGGCGTGCAGGATCTGCCCGTTGCCCGCGTAGAGGCCGACGTGGTGCAGGTCGCCGTAGAAGAAGACCAGGTCGCCGGGGGCGAGCTGGCTCTGGGAGATACGGGTGCCCGCGTTCGCCTGGGCCTGCGAGGTGCGCGGCAGGGAGACGCCGGCCTGGCTGTAGGCCCAGGAGGTCAGCCCGGAGCAGTCGAAGGAGCTCGGGCCGGTCGCGCCCCAGACGTAGGGGGAGCCGAGCTTGGACTTGGCCGCGCTGAGGGCGGCCGAGGCGCGCTGCGTGGCGGAGGCCGAGCTGCCGAGGTCCACGCGGGCCGAGGAGGCGCGGTTGGCCCGCTCCTCCTCCCTGTCGAGCTCGGCGCGCTCCTGCGCGGTGAGGGTGTTCAGCAGCCGCCGGGCCTCGGCGAGCTTGTCCTGGATCTTCTTCTTCTTGTCGCCGAGCTCCTTGCGGGTGTCCTCCAGGTCCTTCAGCTTCTCGGAGGCCTCCTCGCGCTGCTGCGAGAGGGTCCGCTGCTTGGACTGGATCTTCTTCAGCGCACCGGCCTGCTTGCTGCTGAGCTGGTCGAGCGCGGAGGCCTTGGCCAGGTAGCTGTCGGGGTCGGAGGAGAGGAACAGCTGCAGGGAGGGGTCGAGGCCGCCACTGCGGTACTGGGCCGTGGCCATCGAACCGAGGCTGTCGCGCAGGTCGTTCAGCTCTCCCTGACCGCTTGCGACGCTGTCCTGGAGATTGCCGACCTGCTTCTGCAGCTTCTCCTGCTTCTCCTTCGCGCCGTTGTACTTCTCCGTGGCGTGCTCGGCCTCTTCGTAGAGCTTGTCGACCTTGGCCTTGACCTCTTCCTTGGTCGGCTTGGGGTCGGCCTGGGCCGTCTGGGATGTCAGTGCGACCGCCGCCGCTGCGGTCGCGGTGAGCACGGTCACACGTGCGCGGTTCGGCTGCTTGGGTCGACGGTGGGACGCCACTGGGGCGAGCTCCTTCTTCCTCAGCCGCCTGCCGGGAGTGACCGGGGGCCACCCGGCTCCGCGATGAGCGCCGCGGATTCGGCGGTTCCTCCGCTGCCACCCCGGTTGGGTGATCAACTGCGCAGAGGTTCGGGCCAGACACTAGCCATGCGGGGTGATCGCTTCAAATCCTCATAGGAAAAATCTCGCCCGTCGGCCACATCCTTTACCATCGCTCCACTGTCGGCTACCGCGGCCTGACGCTGAGTGCCGCCCCGGACGGACATTCCGGGCACGCGCGGGAAGGTGACGGAGCGTCCGGTACGGGGCCGGAGGGCGCGCGGGGCGTCAGGTGCGGCCGAGCCTGCGCAGCAGCAGCACCGACGCCACCGGACGGGCTCCGGCCGCGGCCACCCCGTCGGCCACCTCCCGGTCGGCGGAGACGACGACCACCGGGCGGCCGGGCGGCTCGGCGCGCACCAGACGCCGGATCAGCTCGTCGGCGGTCTGGCCGGGTTTGCTGAACAGCACCCGCACCCCCCGCGGCGGCGCCAGCAGCACCGGAGCCGACAGCTCCGCCCCGTCGAAGACACAGGTCACCTCGGCGCCGGTCTGGGCCGCCAGCCCCGCCAGTCCGCCCAGCAGCCGCAGCCGCTGCTTCTCCAGCGGGAGCGACGGATAGCCGGTCTTGGTGACGTTGTAGCCGTCCACCACCAGGTGCGCCTGGGGCAGTGCCAGCAACTGGTCCAGCAGTGCGGGGTCCTCCTCGGACAGGGCCCGCCGGGCGATGTCCTTCGGCGTCATCCGGCCCGGCTCGACCGCGTCCACGGTCTCGGCCGGACGGTGTGTGGCAGGCGGCAGGGCCAGTTCGCGCCGCAGCCCCTGGGCGGCGTCCAGCACCGTGTCCAGCAGCAGTCGCAGGCGCATGTCCTCCACGCTGCGGCCCTCGCGCACCGCGCGGCGGCCGGCCTCCAGAGCCGCCTCCGCCTCCGCCAGCCGCGACCGCAGCCGGCGTGCCTCGCTCTCGGCGGCGGCCTTCTCGGCGGCGGCCGCGGCCCGCGCCTCCTCCAGCTCGGCCCGCGCCTTGCGCACCGCGGCCTCGCCGCGCCTGACGTCGCTGAGCGCGCTGCGCAGCCTGCGGTGCAGGGAGTCGGCCTCCTTGCGGGCGGCGTCCAGTTCCGCGCGGAGCCCCTCGGTGTGGGCGCGCTCGGCGGCCCGGGCCCGCGCCAGTTCCTCGCGGAGCCGGGCCAGTTCCCGCTCCGCCTCCTCGCCGGCGCGTTCGGCCTGCGTCCGCTGGGCCTCCTCGGTCGCGGCGACGACGAGCTTGGCCCAGCCCTCCGGCCGCAGCACGTAGGCGACCGCGGCCACGTCCACGGGATCGGCGGCGGCCGGGAACGTGCCGCCCCGGACGGACGCGGCCAGTTCCGGCAGCGCCTCGCACAGCCGGTCGGCGATGCGCTGCCGGAAGGCCGGGTCGCTCTCCAGGGCGGCGGCCATCGCGTTGCCCGCGAACCTGACCCGCCGCTGGGGGGTGAAACGGGCGTACTGCCGCAGAGGGACGGGGAGTTCGGCGACGGTGAGACCGCCGAGCGCGTCACCCGTCAGCGCCACCACCCGGCGGCGCACCTTCTCGGGCAGCGGGCGGTCGAGCGCCTCCTCGCCGGGCTCACCCGGTCCGCGCTCACCACCCGTCCGTTCCACCACGGTTCACACCCACCCGTCGTCACACCTGCGCGCCGGAGCTGGGGCGGTCCACCAGTTCGACCTGGTCCACCGCGTTGCACCAGCGACAGCGCACCGACTCGATCGTCTCACTGAGCACCTCGCGCTCCTCCACCCTCGGTTCCCCGGCCAGGTCCAGATGGACGTACTCCACCACCTTGCTGGAGCGCGTCACATCGAAGCGGGTGAGGTTGCCGCACATCGTGCAGCGCCACCGCGATCCTTCGTTCGGTCGGGGAACCGGCATCATCCTGTCCTCTCCTCGGTCTTCCCGCGCCGCCGGCGCCGGCGGCGCGTCCACTGCCGCGTTTCGTCTCGGTCCTGCCGTCTTCCTGCCGTCTTCCTGCCGCTCCGCCGTCTTCCGGCGCTCTCCGGTACCCGGGTGCCCCGGACGCCGGAGGATGCTCACGTGGTGCGCGTACCCCGGGCATCCGGCCGGGGGTATCCCCGCAACCCTACGGCCTGGCGGCCACCCGGCGCGCCGCGGCGGGGGTCTGTATCCGCTCCCGGCACCGCCCGCGGGGCCGGTCCCGTCCCCCCGCGTCCC
>NZ_JAKMAY010000318.1:0-6025 GCF_022015835.1 Streptomyces sp. ICN903
GCGGCGGGCAGCCCCCGGGCGCGGCACGATGTGATCGACCGACAGGGAGCCGCCCGATTACCGGAATCTGGCCGGAACTTCCGAAGGGCGGGAACACGGGAGGCGGACTCTGCCGCGGTTTCCACCGTTCCGCCCGGTCGCGCCCGGCCCCTCCACCCGCCGGAGACCGAGCGAAAGCGGCCCACCTCGCACGGTTCGCGCACGCCCGTTGCCTCACCCTGACCGCCTTCCTAGGCTGGGAGCGCTTCCACTGCCGGTTCCGGCGCTCCGCGCCCCGCGCGGCACCCTGCCCGGCCGGACCGGTACACCCCCCACGACCCGGCGTGCTTCGGCGGGTGCCCGGTTTCCGTGCCGTGGTCCGGCCGGCGGCCGCGCCCTGCCGGCGGCACGCCTTCCTCCGGAGGACCCCGTTATGCGTTTGCATCGCCATCGACCCCGGGTGTGGGCAGCCGCGGTCTTCGTGGCCGTCGCGAGCCTGGCCACCACCACCCTCGGCGCGCAGGCGGGCGCCGCCGACTCCCCGCCGCCCGCGCCGCGGGCCGCCGCGGTGGAGGACGACGGCGCCGACTGCGAGGTGGGGCAGGGCAGCCCGGCCGGCACCTCGACGCTCCCCGACCCGTTCACGAGGACGGACGGCACACGGATCACGTCCAAGGCCGACTGGCGCTGCCGGCGGGCGGAGATCAGGGAGCTGGCCGAGCGCACCGTCTACGGGCAGAAGCCCGCCAGGCCCGACAGCGTGACCGGGACGGTCTCCTCCTCCCGGATCACCGTCAACGTCAGCCACCAGGGCAGGAGTTCGAGTTTCTCCGCGGATGTGGAGCTGCCCGGCGGCACCGGCCCCTTCCCCGCCGTGGTCGTCTACGGCGGGTTCGGCGCGGACACCGCCACCATCAAGGCCTCCGGCGCCGCCGTCATCAGTTACGACCCCTTCGGCGTCGGCCGGGAGGGCACCGCCCGCAACAACAAGCAGGGCGCCTTCTACAGCGTCTACGGCTCCTCCAGCAGCACCGGCCTGCTGGCCGCCTGGGCCTGGGGGGTGAGCCGCATCATCGACGTCATCGAGTCCTCCGGCGGCAGCGTCCTGACCGCAGACGCCACCGGTGTGACCGGCTGCTCGCGCTACGGCAAGGGCGCCTTCGTCGCCGGCGCGTTCGACCAGCGCATCGCCCTGACCATGCCGATCGAGTCCGGCAGCGGCGGTGTCGGCGCCTTCCGCTCCATCGCGAAGGAGAGCGGCGCCCAGCCGCTGAGCAGCGCGTACTCCGAACAGCCCTGGCTGGGCGACGCGTTCGGCTCCTACACCGGCAACCCGAACTCGCTGCCGGTGGACACCCACCAGATCGTGGGCATGGTCGCTCCCCGCGGTCTGCTGATCATGGACAATCCGCACATCGACTGGCTGGGCGCCCGCTCCGGAGCCGTCGCCGCCCTGGGCGGGGCCGAGGTCTACAAGGCCCTCGGCGCGCGGGACAACATCACCTACTGGTCCGACGTCCAGGACGGCAGCCACTGCGCCGTCCGCTCCGAGTGGCGCGCTCCCCTGCAGCAGCACATCCGGAAGTTCCTGCTGGACGGCGGCACCACCTCCGGGACCTTCAGGGTCTCCGGCAAGAAGTCCGCCGACCTGGCCGAGTGGCGCGACTGGCAGACGCCCGCCCTCGGCGACGGCGGTACCTCCGGCGGCACCACGAGTGGAACGACCGGTGGTGACACCGGCGGGACCACGGGCGGGACGACCGGCGGCACCACGGGCGGGGCCACCGGAGGGAGCACCGGTGGAACCTCCGGAGGGACCACCGGCGGCACGGAGGACGGCGCCTGCACCGCCGAGTACCGCATGGTCAACAGCTGGTCCGGCGGATTCCAGGGCGAGGTGTCGGTCCGCAACAACGGCACCGGCTCGCTCGACGGATGGGCCGTCACGATGACCCTGGCCCCCGGCCAGTCCCTCGGCAGCGTCTGGAACGGCCGGAACACCGGGACCAGCGGAACCGTCACGGTCCGCAACACCGCCTGGAACGGCACCCTGGCGGCGGGCGGCACCGCCACCTTCGGCTTCACCGCCACCGGCGGCTCCAACACGGCGCCCGGCGGCATCACCTGCGCCGGCCCCTGACCCCTCGTCCCGAGCGCGTCACCCGCGATCCCGTCCCGGCCCGCACCACCGCGCCGGGGCGGGATCGCCGCCCCCGCTTCCGCCGCGCCCGGCCGCCCGGGTCCCGCTCCCCCGCTCAGTCCTCGCCGAAAGCCGTCCGCAGCAGGAGCAGGGCGATGTCGTCGGTGCGCTGCCGAGCGGGGCGGGCCCCCCGGACGACGGCGTCGACGAGACGCTCCGGATCCCCGTCGGGGATGTCGGCCAGATGGCGGGCGAGACCGGCGGTGGCCTCGTCGGGATCGACACCCGGGGTCTCGACGAGGCCGTCGGTGTAGAGGGCGAGGACCGCGCCGGCCGGCAGGAGGGTGTCGAAGACCTGGTAGTCGGCGTCCGGCTCGACGCCCAGCAGCAGGCCGGGCGGGACGTCCAGGGGGCCGGTGCGGCCGTCGGGCAGACGCAGGAGCGGGGCGGGATGGCCGGCGCTGGCCATGCTCGCGCACCGCCGGGCCAGATCGAGGTGGACGTAGAGGCAGCTGGTGAACAGCCCGGGGTCGAGATCGGTCAGGAGCCGGTTGGTGCGAGTGAGCACCTGGTCCGGGGAGACGCCGGCGGTGGCGTGGGCGTGGATGGCGGTGCGGACCTGTCCCATGAGCGCGGCGGCGGCGACGTTGTGCCCCTGTACGTCGCCGATGACGGCGGCCGCGGTGCTGTCGCTGAGGCGGATGAGGTCGTAGAAGTCGCCGCCGATCTCCATGCCCCGGGTGGCCGGCAGGTAGCGGGCGGCCACCCGCAGCCCGGGGACGGCGGGCAGGGTGTGGGGCAGCAGTGCCTGCTGGAGGCCGTGGGCGATCTGGTGCTTGGCGTCGTACAGGCGCGCCCGGTCCAGTGCCTGGGCGATGAGTCCGGCCAGGGAGGTGAGCACCGCTCGCTCCTCGGCGGTGAACTCGTGGGGCCGGTCGTAGGACAGGGTGCAGCAGCCCACGGGCCGCCCCGAGATGCTCAGCGGCAGATACGCCCACGCCTGCTTGTCGGTCGTCCGCGGCAGGCCGGGGTACTCGCGCTCCATCTCCTGCGGGGAGGAGTAGAAAAGCGGTGTGGCCTCGGCGAGCACCCGCCCGGCCGGGGTGAGGGAGGTGTCCAGCGCCACGCCTTCGAGCCGCTCGATGGCCGCCGCGGAGTAGCCGCGGTGGCCGATGATGCGCAGCCGGCCGTCCTCCAGGACGGACAGGACCACGCCCCTGGCGTCGAAGGCGGGCATGATCTGGTCGGCGATGAGGTCGACCACGTCCCGCACCCCGACGGTCTCGGTCAGGGCCGCGGCCAGGTGCATCAGCTGGTAGAGCTGCCCGGCTCTCGCCGGGGCGGACCTCCCGGCCCGCTCGCCGTGGACCGGCGCGGGACGGGGGCCGGCGCCCGCGGGTTCGATGCGTACGCTGATGCCGCTGGCGTCCGGGTAGAGCCGGAAGTCGAGCCACCGGCCGGGCGGGCGGCGGGCGGCGAAGGAGACGGGCTCGCGGCTGACGACCGCGGCCCGGTAGCGGTCCTCGTAGACCGGGTCGTCCAGCCAGGGCAGCGAGTGCCAGGGACGGGTGCCGAGCAGTTCGGCGGCGCCGCGGCCCAGCAGCTCGGCGCCGCCGGAGCTGACGAAGGTGATGCGGCCCTCCAGATCCAGGGCGCAGCAGCCGCCGGGCAGGCGCTCGGCGAAGTCCTCGACGGCCAGCGCCGACTGCGACCTGCCGGTGCGCACGGTGCGGGTGCTCAGCAGCCGGGGCCGGGCCGGGTTCGGGGCCGGCCGGCCCGCGTCCTCCTCCTCTTCCAGCAGCCGTGCCAGCCTCCGGCAGCCGAAGACGATGTTGTCGCGCCGCCGCCCGGAGATCCGCGGCGGGTGGGTGCCGGGCCACAGCAGCAGCAGCGCCCCCCAGGAGCGCTCCGCGGCGACGGGGGCGGCGGCCAGGGCGAAGTGGTAGGGCGCGGTCAGCGCCGCGCGCGGATAGGCCCGGGCCATGTCCTCCTGACTGCCCACCCACACCAGGCGGTTCTCGCGCACCGCGTCGGCCGCCGGGACCGGTGCGGCCAGTCCGACACTCTTCCACGGCTCCACGAAACCGGGCGGCGCCCCGCACATCATCACCAGCCGCAGCGCGTCCCCGTCCGGGGTCAGCAGGTACAGGCCGGCGGCGGACGCGCCGGTGCCGCGCACCACCTCCAGGAACTCCGTCTCCAGCCGGTCCCGCGCGGCCGTCGCGTCACCGGGCCCGGTCACCGTGCGCTCCCCTCCGGCCCGGCTCGGGGGCCGGACCGCCGGGCGGGCCTCCGGCCGCGGCGCCGCACGGCGTACGGCAACGGCGCGCCGCCCCCGTCCGTCCCGGTGGCGGCACCTCGCGGCAGGCATGCCAGAGATATCCCATACGAGAAGATTATGACGCTTCCGGAGGGGCGGCGCGCTGTCGCCGGGGCTGCGGACGGGGCGTGAGGCCGCCCTCCCGCCGAGCGGCCGGGAAGGCGGCCTCACTCCCCGCCCGGGAGTGGGGGCGTACGGCGCACCGCGCGCGGTCGGGCCGGTCAGCCGGTCTCGTCGACGGCGCGGGCCAGGGTGCGCAGCCCCTCGTCCAGCTCGTCCGGAGTCGCGGTGAGCGGCGGGAGCAGCTTGACGACCTCGCTCTCGGGGCCCGAGGTCTCCACCAGCAGCCCCAGCTCGAAGGCGCGGGCACACACCCGGGCGGCGCGCCCGGCGTCGGTGAAGGTCAGGCCCCAGGCCAGGCCGCGGCCCCGGTATCCGGCCCCGCTACGGCGGTGCTCGCGGGCGATCTCGTCCAGGGCGGCCTCGACCTGCTCGCCGCGGGCGAGCGTCTGCTTCTCCGTTCCGCTGTCGGCCCAGTAGGTGTCCAGGGCCGCTGTGGCGGTGACGAAGGCGGGGTTGTTGCCGCGGAAGGTGCCGTTGTGCTCGCCGGGCTCCCACACGTCCAGCTCGGGCCGGAAGAGGGTCAGCGCCATCGGCAGGCCGTAGCCGCTGATGGACTTGGACAGCGTGATGATGTCGGGGACGATGCCGGCCTCCTCGAAGGAGAAGAAGCCGCCGGTGCGGCCGCAGCCCATCTGGATGTCGTCGACGATCAGCAGCATGTCCCAGCGGCGGCACAGGTCGGCCAGGGCGCGCAGCCACTCGGCCCGGGCGACGTTGATGCCGCCCTCGCCCTGGACCGTCTCCACGATCACGGCGGCCGGGCGGCTCAGGCCGGAACCGCGGTCCTCCAGCAGCCGCTCGAACCACAGGAAGTCCTCGACCTTGCCGTCGAGGTAGCGGTCGAACGGCATGGGCACGCCGTGCACCAGGGGGACACCGGCGCCGGCGCGCTTGAAGGCGTTGCCGGTCACCGCCAGCGCTCCCAGCGACATGCCGTGGAAGGCGTTGGTGAAGGACACCACCGTCTCGCGCCTCTTGATCTTGCGGGCCAGTTTCAGGGCCGCCTCGACGGCGTTGGCGCCGGTCGGGCCGGGGAACATCACCTTGTGGTCCAGGCCGCGCGGCCGCAGGACGAGGTCGCGGAAGGTCTCCAGGAAGTCCCGCTTGGCCGTGGTGGACATGTCCAGGCCGTGGGTGATGCCGTCGCGCTCCAGGTAGTCCAGCAGAGCGCGTTTGAGGACCGGGGGGTTGTGGCCGTAGTTGAGTGCGCCCGCCCCGGCGAAGAAGTCCAGGTACACATGGCCGTCCTCGTCCCGGAGGCGGCAGCCGTGCGCGTACTCGAAGACCCTCGGCCAGCCCCGGCAGTAGCTGCGCACCTGAGACTCCAGGGTGTCGAAGACGGAGGTCTCGGCTTCGGTGATGGTCATGGTGGCGTGCTCCTCGGTGGGTGTGGTGCCGGGCCGACGGCGTGCCGTCCGCCCGTGGCGGGTCGGGGCCGGGCGGTGGTCAGGGCCGGGCGGGTC
>NZ_JAKMAY010000319.1:0-5977 GCF_022015835.1 Streptomyces sp. ICN903
GGACTGCGGGGGGAGCGGGGAGGAGGAGTCCACGGCCCGATCATCGCAGGCGTGGCGGGGGCACCCTGGCGCGCGCCCGGGGTCAGCCGTTA
Organism: Streptomyces sp. ICN903; assembly: GCF_022015835.1. Taxonomy (NCBI): domain Bacteria; kingdom Bacillati; phylum Actinomycetota; class Actinomycetes; order Kitasatosporales; family Streptomycetaceae; genus Streptomyces; species Streptomyces sp. ICN903. The sequence goes on from NZ_JAKMAY010000319.1 coordinate 93, forward strand.
GCGTGGGGGCGCTTTTGCACATCGCGGGAGCTCCGAGCACGGGGCTGAGAGGACGCTGACCTCCGTGGACACCGCCACGGAAACGGCTGCGTCGACCGCCGAACCTGTTACCGGGTAATGCCGGCGTAGGGAGTTGGGTCTCATGACCACGCAGGACGCACGCACGCCCGAAAACGCCTCCGGGAGCGCCGAGGAGCGCGCGATCGGCTGGCACAAGGGCTATCTGAGCGGTTCGCGCCCCGACATCCGGGTGCCCGTCCGCCGAGTGCACCTCACCAACGGCCGCGACGTGACGCTGTACGACACGTCCGGCCCGTACACCGATCCGAACATCGACACCGACGTCCGCCGCGGCCTGGCGCCGCTGCGGGAGAACTGGATCATCGCCAGAGGGGACACCGAGGAGTACCCGGGCCGCGAGGTGCGGCCCGAGGACGACGGCCTCAGGCACACCTCGCCACGCGGCGGGCTGCGCAACCTGGACGCCGTCTTCCCCGGCCGCCCCCGCCTGCCGCGCCGGGGACGCGGCGCCACCACCGCCGTCACGCAGCTCGCGTACGCCAAGCGGGGCGAGATCACCCCCGAGATGGAGTTCGTGGCCGTCCGCGAGGGCTGCTCGCCGGAGCACGTGCGCGACGAGATCGCCGCGGGCCGCGCCGTCCTCCCGGCGAACGTCAACCACCCGGAGACCGAGCCGATGATCATCGGCAAGAACTTCCTGGTGAAGGTCAACGCCAACATCGGCAACTCGGCCGTCACCTCCTCCATCGAGGAGGAGGTGGAGAAGATGACGTGGGCCACCCGCTGGGGCGCCGACACCGTCATGGACCTCTCCACCGGCCGCAACATCCACACCACCCGCGAGTGGGTGCTGCGCAACTCCCCCGTCCCCATCGGCACCGTCCCCCTCTACCAGGCGCTGGAGAAGGTCGACGGCAAGGCCGAGGAGCTGACCTGGGAGATCTACAAGGACACCGTCATCGAGCAGTGCGAGCAGGGCGTGGACTACATGACCGTCCACGCCGGCGTCCTGCTGCGCTACGTCCCGCTGACCGCCCGCCGCAAGACGGGCATCGTCTCGCGCGGTGGCTCGATCATGGCGGCCTGGTGCCTGGCCCACCACAAGGAGAGCTTCCTCTACACCCACTTCGAGGAGCTCTGCGAGATCCTGCGCGCCTACGACGTCACCTTCTCCCTCGGCGACGGGCTGCGCCCGGGCTCCATCGCGGACGCCAACGACGAGGCGCAGTTCGCCGAACTGCGCACGCTGGGCGAGCTGAACCGGATCGCCAAGTCCCACGACGTGCAGACGATGATCGAGGGCCCCGGGCACGTCCCGATGCACAAGATCAAGGAGAACGTCGACCTCCAGCAGGAGATCTGCGACGAGGCGCCCTTCTACACCCTCGGCCCGCTCACCACCGACATCGCCCCGGCGTACGACCACATCACCTCCGGCATCGGCGCGGCGATGATCGCCTGGTGGGGTACGGCGATGCTCTGCTACGTCACGCCCAAGGAGCACCTGGGCCTGCCGGACCGCGACGACGTGAAGACGGGCGTGATCACCTACAAGATCGCCGCCCACGCCGCCGACCTGGCCAAGGGCCATCCCGGCGCCCAGGAGTGGGACGACGCCCTGTCCGACGCCCGCTTCGAGTTCCGCTGGGAGGACCAGTTCAACCTGGCCCTCGACCCGGACACGGCCCGCGCCTTCCACGACGAGACGCTCCCGGCCGAACCGGCGAAGACGGCGCACTTCTGCTCGATGTGCGGTCCGAAGTTCTGTTCGATGAAGATCTCCCAGGACATCCGCCGTGAACACGGCGGCGACCTCGCCCTGGACCCGGAGGAGGGCATGCGGCGGAAGTCCGAGGAGTTCGCGGCGAGCGGCAACCGCGTCTACCTACCGATCGCGGACTGATTCGCGGGGGCGCCCGGTCGATCACACGCTCCGGTCCTGTCCGGCCCGAACGCCCGAAAGCGGGCCGGACAGGCAGGCCCCGCGCGGTGCTCGGCGGGATCCCGGCACGGTAACGGAAAGAGCACGATGCCGCCTGGCTCGATCGGGGTTCCTAGTGTCTCCCATGTGGCTGGGATCGATGTTGCCAACGGAGTGGCGGGTGCTGTCATCGGCATGCTGTTCGCGGTGCTGTTCCAGCAGCCGTTACAGGACGCCTGGTACCGACTGCGCAGGCGGTCGACGCGGGCGATCCGCAGCCTGGGGCGCAAGGAGGAGTCAGGGTCGACCTGGCGCGCCTTTTCGCTCGGTCCACTGCAGACCTCCGCCCTGATCGTCGAGGGGGACGGGGAGACCCCGATTCCCCCCGAAACGGTCTACATCCATGTGCTGGACGACGAGGTGGAGCTGCCGTCCGACATGGTGCGCTGGCGGGACGAGATCGTCGCCGAGAGCGAGCGCCTACGGGCCGAGGGACGCACTCCGCTGTGGAACGGGTCGCGGTACGCGGTCGAATCGTTCGACATCTCCCGCACATCTCTCGACGAGACGCCCGAAGTCCACCTGCGGCTGCGTCCGACCGACTACTACACCTTTCTGGCTGCTCAGCAGCTCGACCGCCGGCTTCCGGACGGTACGACGCCCCGGTTCCGCTACCTCGATCCCGAGGATCCCCTGAGGGCCCCGGCTTTTCTGCAGTGCAGCTTCGCCGTCAACGTCGCGGTCGTCACCGCCGACGACATGCTCGTTGTCAGCCGGCGCAGTGATCGGGTCCGTATGGCCCCGGGCGTCTGGAACTCCTCCGTCAACGAGGGCCTGTCGCGGCACATCGACTCGGCGGGAAGGCGTGCGCCGGACCTCCATGACGTGTCCCGGCGGGGGATGCGCGAGGAACTGTCCCTGGAGCCGCACGAGTACTCACTGGACCTGCTGGCCTTCGTGCTGGACACGGACAAGCGCCACTGGAGCGCTCATTTCCACGCCAAGCTGGAACATCTGAGGAGCTCGGATCTCCAGGCACGCATGAGCCGGGGAGTGGCGGACCGGTGGGAGCACCAGACCATCGACTACGTTCCCTTCCGTCCCGCTCAGGTGATCAGGTACATGCTGCGAGACGATCGGGTTCACCGGTGGGCGCCACTGGCGCCGGCGCTGTTCCACCTTGCACTCGTACACGCCTACAGCCGGACTCTCGTCGAGCGGGTGGAGGCACAGATCATTCGGCGTCTTTAGGGCTTCACCGCCCGGAGTTTCCGCCGGGGACGTGGTGGCGAGCCGGGCCTGGGCCCGGGAAGGGCGGGAGGCGGAAGTCCGGGCGGTTCTCCCTGTTCCTGGCGGCCGCATCCACCCGCCAACGCCGCCTGCCCGGCCGGAGCCGGGTCAGACGTGCCTGTCGGCGGTGAGGGCGCGGGCGTAGTGCGTCAGCGAGCGGCGGTACTCCGGCAGGTGGGGGACGAGGGCGGTGAGGGCGAGGGCCGCCGCCTCCCGCTCCCGTCCGGCGTCGGCGAGCGCCAGGGACAGGAAAGCGGCGACCGCGCCGTCCAACTCGTCGGAGCACATGTCCCGTTCGGCCGTCAGCAGCGTGATGCTCTCCTCCGCCCGGCCCAGGTTGCGCAGGGTACTGGCCAGCTGGATCACCGCCCGTCGGCGCCGCCCGCCGGGCAGGCCGGCCGCGAGGGCCCGGCGGTAGAGGGCGGCGGCCTCCTCCTCGCGGTCGAGTGCGTCGTGGGCGGAGGCCAGTTCGTACAGGGCGACGGCGTCGCCGGGCGGGAGCTCGGCGGCCAGCGCCTCGATCCGGCGCAGGAAGTCGTCGGGCCCGTGGTCGTCGAGGGAGGCCCACAGACTCTCGAGCCGCCGCTCCCACCGTGCTTCCGGGGTCGTCATCACCTCAGCCTCCCAGAACACACCCGCCGTGTCCGTCCGCCGGGACGTCTGTGGAGGCATGACACCGGCCGCCGGCGGAACTCGTCGGCGGCCGGGAAACCCCCTGTTCGGTTCACCCGTTGGAGGAGCGGTCGGTCTGCCGGGCGAGCTTGCCGGTGACGTCCTCGGTCTTCTCGGCAGGAGGCGGGGAGACCTCGACCTCGGTGCCGAAGTCGCTGAACTCGATGACGGTGCGGATCTTCGCCTCCCGAGCCTCCCGCGACGGCGGCTGGGACTGGGCCTGGGAGCCGGAGTTCGACCGTGCCGCCTCGCCGTCGAGGGAGATCTCGAACTGCTGGCGGCGGATGCGGTCCTGGTCGTCGAGCCACAGGTGCATCGGCAGGGAGTCGCCGAGCTGCTGCCGCAGGCGCTCGGCCTCGGCCGTGTTCTCGCCCGCGAGTTCGTCCACGTCGACGTTCACGCGGTAGCGGGTGGTCTCCACACCGCCGACCTCCTCGGTGCCGACGCGGGTGGCGTCGTCCTCCAGGGCCCGGGTGTAGTCGAGGCCCCGGACGGGGTCGTTGATCCGCACGCCGCCCACGGTGCCGTTGCTTCCGGCGAGTTCCCGCAGGTCGACGCTGATCCACGGCTCGTCCACCCCGAGCTGGTCCCGCGCCTGGTCCGGCAGCCGCTGGTAGAGGGTCTCGTCCACCACCCGCTGCTCGATCCGTTCGCCGCCGCCCGCCTCGACGGTCAGGTCGCTCTTGCCTTCGGCCAGGTCGACGGTGCCGTCGCCGGTGAGGGTCTGCTGCTGTCCGCCCATGGCGGCGCGCACCTTCAGCGTCATCTTCGCGGTCCGGGCCGCGACCGTCTTCTCGTGCGCGGTCCGTACGATCTCGGCGGCCGCCTCGTCGCCGTCCTCGCCGTCCTCGCCGTCCTCGCCTCCGGTCCCCGCCTCCCGCTCGGCCTCGGTGCCGGCCTTGTCCTCCGGCCCGGTGTCCTGCCCGCCGCAGCCGGCGATCAGCGCCGTACCGGCCAGCAGTCCGGCCGCCGCCACCGCACCCGTCCTGGTCCTGCGTGACACGCGCGCCATCGTGTCTCCTCCGCTTCCGTGAAGGGGTCGTCGTCCGATGCGGTACGCGTTTCCCGGGACAGTCGCGGCAATCGTTGCGAACAGATCGATTCAGGCCAACTGTCCCGGGAACGGACCGGGTTGACGCGGTCGCGCGGCCGGACGAGGGCTACGGCGCGCCGGCCTCCCGCTCGCCCGCCGTCCCGGCGGCCTCCGCGACCAGCGCCTCCAGCCGGTCCCCGTGGGCCCCGCGCCAGTAGACGCGGCCGCAGTCGCGGCAGCGGGCGAAGGTGTCGTAGGTGCGGCGGGTGCCGGGGCGGAGCAGATGCTCGACCTCGGCCTTCGGCGCCTCGGCGAGGAGCCCGTTGCACGCCGTGCACCGCGTCCACGGAGCCAGTGGCGGGTCGAACCGGTCCAGGACGTCGGCGAGCTGGTCGTCTGGGCGCGAGCCGCGCACGTAGGCGCCCATCCACAGCTGCCGCCGCATCAGCAGCCCGCGGTCCTGGGTCAGCAGGACGCGCCGCTCGGCGTTGGCCTGCTCGACGAGAGAGGGGTCGTCCATGTCGTTGTGATACGCGGTGTCGGCGCCCGCCACCAGCCGCAGCCGCCGGGCCAGCGTGCCCAGGTGGACGTCCAGCAGGAAGCGCGGCGGCCCGTGAGGAACCCGCTGCGGTCGTACGACGGGCTCGATCCGGACCGTCCGGCCCGCCTCGGGGCGGTAAGAGGGCTCCACCCGCCGCCCGTCCCCGCCGCTTCCGGCGGTGTCCTCCAGGACGAGCGCGCCCACCTCCGTCAGCGGGATGCCCGCGGACTGCACGACGTGGACGAGCGAGGAGGCGCCGTCGTGGGGCACGGGGAGGAGCTCGGCGCCGCGGTGGCGCGAGGGCAGGAAGATCCGCAGTTCGGGGGAGACGCGGAGGAGCAGTTCGCGGGGCGGCGGGGTGCCGCCGGGGATCTCTGGTCGGTCCGTCACCCTCCCCAGGATGCCAG
>NZ_JAKMAY010000032.1:0-29543 GCF_022015835.1 Streptomyces sp. ICN903
GCCCCGACCCCACCGCACCGGCTCCGGCCCGCCGCCCGGGAGGCCGCAGTGCCCGCGTCCGGGAGCGGGTCCTCGACGCCGTGCGCGCCCAGCTGGTGGAGTGCGGCTACGACGAGCTCACCGTCGATGCCGTGGCCGCCCGCGCGGGCGTGCACCGCACCACGGTCTACCGCAGGTGGCGGGACGTCGGCGGTCTGCTCGCCGACGTCCTCGACGCGGCCGGGGACGACGAGTGGCGGCCCCGGGACACCGGAGACCTGGCGGGCGATCTGACGGCGCTGAACCAGGAGGTGCACGCCGCCCTGACCGAACGGCCGTCCGTCACCACCGCCCTGATCGCCGCGTCGTTCCGCTCCGCGCAGGCTGCCGACGCCCTGCGGCGCTTCTGGGAGGACCGGTACGCGCGCTGCGAGACGGTCGTCCGGCGCGCGGTACGGCGTGGGGAGGTGCCGGCCGGCACCGACGCCCGGGCCCTGCTCGTCGCCGCCACCGCGCCGCTCTACCACCGGCTGGTCCTTCTGCGGACCCCGCCCGATCCCCGGCTGCCCGGCCGGGCGGCCCGGGCGGCCGCCGTCGCCGCCGCGGCCGGGGCCTTCACCGAACCACCGGCGGAGACCGGCACGGGAAGCCCGTGACCTGCCGCCGCGACCGGCCGCCGGAGCGGCAGCCCGGCAGGGGGATCCGTACGATCCCCCGCCGGGCACCACCCGGCGGCGGCTCGGTGAAGGCTGCCCGGGAGCCCGTCAGGGCTTGCGGGCCACGCCGCAGTAGAAGGCCACCTCGTCGGGGAGCTCACCGGACGGCGAGGGCTCCGGCCGCCACCGCGAGCACGACACCACGCCCGGCTCCAGCAGCTCCAGCCCGTCGAAGAACCGCGCGACCTCCTCGGGCGTGCGCTGGTGGAGCTTCGGAGTGCCGACGCTGTTCCAGTACTCGACCGCCGCGTCCACGTCGTCCAGCCCGGGAGCGGTGATGGTGTGCGACAGCACCAGGTAACTGCCCGGGGGGACCGCGTCCACGAGCCGCCTCACGATCGCGCGGGCCCGGTCGGTCTCCTCGACGAACATCACGATGCCCAGCAGCATGACCGCGACCGGCTCGGTGAAGTCCAGGGTCCTGGCCGCCTCCCGCAGGATGGCGTCGGGGTCGTGCAGATCGGCGTCGATGTAGGCGGTGGCACCCTCGGGGGTGGAGGTCAGCAGGGCCCTGGCGTGCGCCAGCACGATGGGATCGTTGTCGGTGTAGACGATCCGGGCGTCCGGCGCGATGCGCTGGGCGACCTCATGGGTGTTCTCGCTGGTCGGCAGACCGGTGCCGATGTCCAGGAACTGCCGGACGCCCGCCTCGCCGACCAGATGGGTCACCGCACGGCCCAGGAACGCCCGGTCGGCCCGGGCGTAGTCCAGGATGCCCGGGTGGATGCTGCGGACCTGGTCGCCTGCGGCCTTGTCCACCTCGTAGTAGTTCTTGCCGCCCAGCCAGTAGTCCCACATCCGGGCCGAGTGCGGAATGGTGGTGTCGATCCGGGCCGAAACCTGCTCGGACGTGGTCGTTCCATCTGCCATGGGAGCCCCCTCCTGAGGTCCTGCGCGATTGCTCCCGTCAAACTACGCGCTCGAACTCGCCCTGGCAGCATGCCTGTTGATCAGAACCCGACGCCGCCCTCGCCCCCGTCCCCGGCGATGTCCTCGGCGGTCAGCCCGGACTCGGCCGCGGCCAGCGCCGGTGCGTGGCCGAAGAGACCGGGCAGGCCACCGGAGTGCAGCAGGACCGTGCGCTGCCCGGGGCGGACCGTGCCGTCCGCGACGGCCGCCGCCAGACCGGCCAGGGCCCGGCCGGTGTAGACGGGGTCGAGCACGAGCCCCTCGGTGCGCGCGGCGAGGAGAAGCGCGGACCGGGCCGGTTCCGTCAGCGTGCCGTAGCCGGCTCCCACCTGGTCCATGCGCAGCCGCAGCGACTCCGGCGGGCAGTACGTGCCGGTCAGGCCGGACGCCAGGCGGGAGACGGTGACGGCGGGGGCGGACACGGCGCCGACGTGGACGCCCAGGACCCGGTGCGCGCCCAGCTCGCCGACGAGCCCCGCCATGGTCCCCCCGGAGCCCACGGCGGTGACCACCGTGTCCAGGCCGGGAGCCTGGGCGAGGAGTTCGCGCCCGCACTCGGCGTAGCCCCGGGCGCCGAGCACACTGGAGCCCCCGAAGGGCACGAGCGATGGAACGGCGCCCTGCCGGCTCAGCTTCTCGGCGATCTTGTGTGCGACGGAGTCGAGCGCTGCCGCGCCGGTGTCGCCGGCCCACACCACCCGGGCGCCGAGGAGCCCGTCGAGCGCGAGGTTCCCGGAGGAGGACGCCCCCGGACGGCCGGCGAGCACCAGCACGGCCCCCAGACCGAGCCGGGCGGCCGCGGCCGCCGTCAGCCGGGCGTGGTTGCTCTGCGGCGCGCCGGTGGTGACCAGGACGGTGGCGCCGTCGGCCAGGGCCGCCCCGCACAGCCACTCCAGCTTGCGCACCTTGTTGCCGCCGCCGCCGAGACCGGTGAGGTCGTCCCGCTTGATCCACAGGTCCTCCGCCTCCAGTCCGAGGGCGAGGGCCAGGCGCGGCGCGGGTTCGAGCGGCGTCGGCCAGGTGCCGAGGACCGCCCGCCGCGGAGCGCCGTCCGGTGGCGTCGTCTGTGTGGTCACCTTGGTGTGCCGTCCGTGAGCGGGGCTTCGGTGGAGGACATGGTGGCACACGGCGGCGGCGCGCCGGGGAACCCGGGCCGCCGCCTGGGCACCGGCGTACCGCACGGGATCCGCCGCCGCGCGGTTGACCGCCGGGAGTCGCGGGGACGGTTCACCCCCGTAAGGGTCTCCCGTATCCGGGGGCCGCGGCAGCGGTGGCGTGACGCAGTGACGCAGTAGGAGGAAACGGCGGGATGAGAACGAACCGGCTGGGGCGCAGCACGGTCGAGGTCACGGAACTGGGCTTCGGCGGCGGACCGCTCGGCGGACTCTTCGAGCCACTGGACGACGACACCGCGGCCGGAGCGCTCGCGGCGGCCTGGGAAGGCGGTATCCGCTACTTCGACACCGCCCCGCACTACGGCATCGGACACTCCGAGCGCCGCATCGGCGGCTTCCTGCGGAGCAGACCCCGGGAGGAGTACACGCTGTCGACCAAGGTCGGCAGGATCCTGGTCCCGCAGGACGCGGAGGGCCGCACGGACGAGAGCTTCCAGGTGCCCGCCACGCACCGCCGCGTGAGGGACTTCTCCCGCGACGGAGTACTGCGCAGCGTCGAGGACTCGCTCGCCCGCATGGGGACCGACCGCGTCGACGTGCTCTTCCTCCACGACGCGGAGGAGTGCTTCGAGGACGCGCTGCGCCACGGATACCCGGCGCTCGCCGAACTGCGGTCCCAGGGCGTGGTGGGCGCCATCGGCGCGGGAATGCACCACACCGGCATGCTGACCCGGCTCGTGGAGGAGACCGACGTCGACGTGGTCATGCTGGCCGGCCGCTACACCCTGCTGGACCACAGCGCCCTGGACGACCTGCTGCCCGCGTGCGCCACACGCGGCGTCTCCGTGCTGGCGGCCGCGGTGTTCAACTCCGGAATCCTCGCCGAGCCGCGCCCGGCCGCGGGCGCGCGGTACGAGTACGCGCAGGCCCCGCCGGAGGCGCTGCGGCGGGCGCACCGCATCGCCGACGTCTGCGAGACGCACGAAGTGACGCTTCCGCGGGCGGCGATGGCGTTCCCGCTGCGTCACCCCGTCGTCGCGGGCATCGTGCTCGGCATGCGCTCGGCCGGGGAGGTGCGGCGCGACATCGAGGATTTCGTGGCGGGCGTACCCGAGGACCTGTGGGCCGACCTGCACGAGCAGGGCCTGATCGACGAGCGCGCTCAGGCGCCCGGCTGAGGGCCGCCCGGCGCGGCCCCGGTCCCGGGGCACCGCACGGGCGCCCCCGGCCGGGCATCATGGCCCCTGCGGGGCGGTCCGGCCGGGACGCCCCCTCTCGCCGGAAGGGGCGCCCATGGTGAGGAACGCCCAGCGGTTCCACGGGTGGATCGCCGGCGTGGGCACGTCATCCGGGACGCGGATCGTCCTCGGACACTGGCCCCGGTCGCCGTTCGGCCCGTTCGGCGACGTGATGCTGGAGCGGGCCGACGGGCAGCGGCTGCTGCTGGCCCCGTCCCGGCGGGTCGCGGACTTCGTCGCCGCGGTCTACCGCTTCGACCGGGTGCTGGTCGTCCCGGTGACGGTGGAAGCGGCCGGACGGCACTGGCACGTCACGGCCGGACCGCTGCGGATGCGCTTCACCACCGGCCGCCGGGGCGCGCTCGGACTGCTGCTGCGGTGCGTGCCCGCACCGCTCGCCGCCCGGCCCGCCTGGGTCGCGCTCACCGACGTCCCCGCCCGGCTGATGCCCGGGGTGCGGACCAGGGGCAGCGCGGGCGGCGGATACCGGGAGTGGTACGGCGTACGGGACCTGCGCGGGATCACCACGGTCGAAGCATCCTGGGAGGGGCGGGACCTGGGACCGCTCGCGCCGGTCGACCCGCCGGTGCGGTTCGGGTTCGGCTCCGCGCCCCGCACACCCGCCCTGGTGCGGGTGGTCACCACCGTCGCGGGACCGCCGGGACCCCCCGCCCCCGCCTCCGGGCCTGCCTCCGGCCGAGGAGATCTGTAGCGTGGGAGGTGTCCTTTCGGACCTCGGAGGTGCGGCATGCGCGTTCCGGCCATACACACCGAGGGGCTGACGAAGCACTTCGGTACGGTGACCGCCCTGGAAGGCCTTGACCTCCGGGTGGAACAGGGCGAGATCTTCGGCTTCCTGGGCCCCAACGGGGCGGGCAAGTCCACCACGATCCGCCTGCTGCTCCACCTCGTCCGCCCGACCGCCGGGACGGCGCGGATCATGGGGGTGCCGGTCGAGGACGTCGAGCGCGCCCACCGGCACGTCTCCTACGTCTCGGGCGACGTGTCCCTGTGGCCGCAGCTGACCGGCGCGGAGATCCTCACCCACCTGGCCAACCTGTCCGGCGGCGCCGACGAGGCCTTCCGTGACGAGCTCGTCGAACGGCTGAGGGTCGATCCGGACGTGCGGGCCCGCTCGTACTCCAAGGGCAACCGGCAGAAGATCGCGCTGACCGCCGCGTTCATGACCCGGCCCGACGTGCTGCTGCTGGACGAGCCGACCAGCGGTCTCGACCCCCTGATGGAGGCGGAGTTCCAGGCGCTGGCCCGGGAGGCCGCCGACCGCGGCCAGACGGTCTTCCTCTCCTCGCACCTGCTGGACCAGGTGGAGGACATCTGCCACCGCGTGGCGATCCTGCGCGCGGGGCGGCTGGTGGAGGTCGCGGCGCTGGAGGATCTGCGCAAGCTGAACACCACGGTGTTCGAGGCGGTCCTGGACGGCCCCGCGCCCCGGCTCGACGAAGTGCCGGGCGTGGTCGCCGTGGAACGGATCGACCGGGGCCTGCGGGTGTCCGTCACCGGGCCGCCGTCGGCCGCGCTCTCCCGGCTCGCCTCGGCCGGACTGGTCAGGCTCCGCAGCCGGGAACCGAGCCTGGAGGAGATCTTCCTGACCTACTACGAGGCCACGTCCGGGCAGCGCGGGGCCGTCGCCGCCGCGCACGGCGCCCCGCCGGGCGGCGCCCGACCCGGTGCCCGGGAAGGGCGGGACTCGCCGCACCCGCGAGGCGCGCCGAGTCCGCGAGGCGCACCGGGCCCCGGAACCCGCGCCAGGAGGCGGTGACGATGGCCGGGGCCGCGTCCGCCCCCCGGGCCGCCCGCCCGGCGCGGCGGCACCGCACGGAGGCGGCGATCGCCCGGCTGGCGGCCCGGCTGATCCGCCGAGGCACCCTCGTACTGGCCCTGTCGACCGCCCTCTACGCGGTCGTCGAGGTCCTCACCTACCTCGCGGCCTACCCCGACGCCGCGTCGCGCCGCACCATCTCCACCTTCCAGGACAACCCGGCCGTGCGGATGCTCCAGGGCGTTCCGCACGCCGTCGACACCCCCGGCGGCTTCGCCGCCTGGGACGCCGGCTGGATCCTGGCCGCGATCGTCGGGATCTGGGCGTTGCTGACCACCGGACGGCTGCTGCGCGGGGAGGAGGAGACGGGCCGGGCCGAGTCCGTACTGGCGGCGCCGGTGCGGGCGGGCCGCGCCCTGCTGGCACATCTGCTGGTCGTCGCCGCCGCGGTCACCGTGATCGGCGCCGCGATCGCGGTGGCACTGACGCTGTCGGGCGCCGCCGCTGCGGGCTCGGCGCTGTTCGGGCTGGGCGTCACGGGCTTCGCGGCCACGTTCGCCGGGGTCTGCGCCGTCACCTCGCAGGTCTTCGAGGTGCGCCGCCGGGCCACCGGCACCGCGGCCGCGGTGCTCGGCGCGTCCTTCCTGCTCAGGATGGCCGCCAACAGCAGCGAATCCCGCGGCTGGCTGCGCTGGCTGACCCCGTTCGGCTGGATGGACGAGCTCCACGCCTACCGCGGCCCCCGGTGGGCGGCCCTGCTCCTGCTGCTGGCCGCGCCGGTGCTCCTGGGCGCCGTCGCCGTGCGGCTGCGCGCACTGCGCGACACCGGGGGCGCCCTGATCGCCGGTTCCGACAGCCGCCGCGCCCGGTTCGGGCTGCTGGGCGGCCCGGTGGCCTTCGCCTGGCGCGGAACGCAGGGCATGCTGGCCGGCTGGCTGACGGGCGTCACCCTCTACGCCCTGGTGACCGGATCGGTGGCCAAGGCGGTCACCGACTTCGTGGCCGAGCAGGCGTCCTACCGGGAGATGCTCCAACGGCTCGGGTGGGACCTGCGGCGGGTCACCGAGGGCTATCTGGGCACCATGGGTCTGCTGTTCGGCCTGCTGCTCTGCCTCCACGCCTGCTGGCGGATCGGCGCGGCGCGCGCCGAGGAGGCCGCCGGGCGTCTGGAGTCCACCCTCACCAGGCCGGTCTCCCGGCGCCGCTGGCTGGGTGGTCACATCCTGCTCGCCCTGGCCGCCTCCCTGCTGCTCGCGGCCGTCGCGGCACTGGCCGTGTGGGCCGGCGCGGTGGCCGGCGGGGCCGGCGTGGAGGCGGCCGGCGCGTTCGGATCGGTGCTGAACACCCTGCCCGTGGTGGTGCTCCTGACCGGCCTGGCCGTGCTGGTGTACGGCATCGCGCCCCGGCTCACCGTGGGTCTGCCGGTGGCCGCCGCGGTCGCCGCCTACCTGGTGGAGACGATCGGGACGGCGCTGGACTGGCCGGAGGCAGTACTGGACCTGTCGCCGTTCCACCACCTGGCCACCGTGCCCGTCGAGCCTTTCGAGCCGCTGCCCGCGGCGGTCATGGCCGGCCTCGGGCTGTCGGCCGTACTGGCGGGCGTCACGGCATTCGAACGCCGGGACGTCGCCGGGGACTGAGGGGCCGGGTGCGGCGGGCCGGGCCCGCCGCACCCGGCCCCTCAGGAGGACTTCCCCGGATCGCCGGATCCGGGTTCGGCCATCCTGCGGTGGGCGGCCGCCTTGAGACGGTCGGGGGCGACGGCGTTCGCGCGTCCCTGGGCCCGTGACTTCAGCGATCCGGCGAGCTTCTTCTCCTCGCCTCCCATGAGGGCCTGGAAGCCCTGCCGGGCGACCAGCGCGGGATCGTCGGTGGCCTGCTCCGCCAGCTTGGTGTCCTCCAGACCGCCGCGGCGGAAGAAGTCGGTGTCGGTGGGGCCCGGCATCAGCGAGGTGACCGTCACCCCGGTGTCCCTCAGTTCCTCGGCCAGCGCCTCGGAGAAGGACTGCAGGAAGGACTTCGAGGCGTTGTAGACCGCCTGGAAGGGGCCGGGCATGGTGGACGCGAGCGAGGAGGTGATCAGCAGCCTGCCCTCGCCGCGGGCGGCCATGTCCCGCAGCAGGAGCTTGGCCAGATGCACGGTGGAGGTGATGTTGAGATCGATGAGGTCGAGCTCGTCACCGAGATCGGTCTCGGTGAAAGCGCCGCCCCGCCCGATGCCGGCGTTGAGGGCCGCGGCGTCCACCGGCCGCCCCGCCTCGGCCGCGGCCGCCCACAGCCGCTCGACCTCGTCCCGGCGGCGCAGGTCGGCCCGGACGGCCCGTACCCCGGTACCGAAGGAGCGCAGTTCTCCGGCGGCGGCCGTCAGCCGGTCGTCCTCGGCGTTGACCAGCAGATCGAAGCCGTGCTCGGCGAACTGCCGGGCGAGTTCGAGCCCGATGCCGCTGGAGGCTCCGGTGACCAGGGCCAGGGGCCGGCTTTCCCGGTGTTCGGCGGTGTCGTGTTCACTCATGCCACTGCGGGTATCCCGTCGCGGGCGGTCGTCACCCCGGGCCGGGAAGGAAACGGGCCGCCGGCGCTTCGAAAGCGCCGGCGGCCCCGCCACCCGTAAGGGAGCCCTGCCTCGGCCCCGTCCTATCGCAGCTGGTCCTCGTCGTTGCCGTAGGAGCGGCGAACGGACTCGGAGGCCTTGTCCGTCTGTGTGTCGTACTTGCCGCCGGTGCGCTCGTCGATCGTCCGCTCGGCGCGGTCGACGCCCTTGTCCGCCTGGTCGGGGTGGCGCTTGGCCATCTTCTTGGCCTTGTTCGCCATGTCGCCCAGCTTGCCCATAACGGCCTCCTCGCGGTGGTGTCGTACCGTCTTGTCCCGTATCGCCTAACCGCTGGCAATTGGGGGAAACATGTCGTTCTCCAATGGATGGGCGCCAGGGCCGCGCAACCCGGGTGCGGCCCCGGCCCGTGCCGATCGCCGCAGGTCACCGGAGCCGGCCGGGTTTCCCGGCCCGGCACGGGGGCACGCGGTCGTGTGCCGTTCCGGCGCCCCCACCCCTCGGCAGGAGGGTCGTTCCGGCGGGCCCGGCGGAGGCCGGGCGGCAGGCGAAACCCAAGGAGCGAGCACCGTATGACCTTCCCCTCCGAACCGTCTCCGGTCACCTCCCTCGACGAGCTGGTCCGTCTGGTCGAGGGCGGCGGGCGGCTGTACGTCCGCTGGTCGCGCGGTCCCTGGGCCGATCTGGGGCGGACGGCCAGTACGGACGACCTGACCGGCGTCCCGCTGCCGGGGCTGTCCGTCAACGCGCTGGACGTCGAGCCGTGGTGGGCCGGCCGACCGGTCCGGCTGTGGGTCGCCCGGCGCCTGTACGACTACTGCCATCTGCGCCGCTCGAAGGGCCCCGGGGTGCGGCCCTGGGTGCTGCGCGGCCGTGAGGTCGGACGCGGGCCGGACAACGAGCCGCTGGTCAGGGATGTGGAGCCGATCGCCTGGGTCGACGCACGGGTGATCCTCGAGGCGGAGGAGGAGGTGGCCCGGCAGCGGGGGAAGTGGGGTCCGCTGGACCGGACCGCGGCAAGCGGAGCTGAGCCCTCCCGCTGACCGGGTGCGGCTCCGAGCCCGGCTGCCGCCTGCGGCCCGGCGCGGTGAGGCGGTCAGCGGGTCGGACGGGGAACCCCCGCAGCCGCTCACGGGCCACCAGGCCGCGTTCCTCCGGAGCGCGCGGCCGCTCCGCCACGACCTTGGCGCTGATCCGCGACAACCGGCCGCGCAACTCGCCGAAGGAGTGCGCCCCGTGGGACAGCTCGCGCAGAGCGGGGGTGATCCGGCGACCCGAGACGGCGGCCGGCGCGCACGTGCACATCGAGGGCGCGGCGACGGACGTGGCCCGCCGCGGCGCCGACGGCCTGCGGCACCACGTGACCGACAACCCGTTCGGCACCGCGAGGGCCGGGGCCGGGCCGGAGCGGCCGGTCCGCCGAACCGATCGGCCGCCGTCGCCGGTCACAGCCGGTCACACTCGGTCACCGGCGGGAAACCCCTGGCCGAAGCATTGTCGGTGCCGCATGATATTCGTTCTCCAGACGATCATCAGCGGCCCCGGCGGGGGCTTCACGGGGGGATGCACATGACGACCATCAGTCGGCACTCCGCGGCCGAGGAGCAGTCGGCGGGCGGACGGCGCCGGCCGGTGTTCCCGTTCGGACTGTGGAAGCGCAGACCGGCGGCGCGCCTGGTCACCGACTTCGACGATCCGGAGCTGGCCCGGCTGCGGGAGGCGATCGGGGCGGGGGACTGGCCCGCCGTCCGCGAGCGGCTGGCGGCCGTGACCGACGGGGAGGAGCTGTGCTGGCTGGTGTGGCACGCCTCCAGCGCGCCGGGCACCACCGAGCTGATGGGCCGTGCCATGGACCGCGAGCCGGACGGGACCCTGGCCCTGCTCATGGCCGGCGCGCACCACATCGACTGGGCCTGGGAGGCCCGCACCGGCGCGCGGGCCTCCCAGGTCTCCCGCGAGCAGTTCCGGATCTTCCACCAGCGGCTGGAGGTCGCCGAGGACCTGCTGTACCGGGTGGCCGAGCGCGAGCCGGAGTGGGTCGCCCCCTGGTTCATGCTCCAGGTCTCCGGCCGCGGCCTCCAGGTCGGACCCCAGATCGCCCGCCTCCGCTTCGAGGCGGCGGTGCGCCGCTGCCCCGGGCACCCGGGCGCGCACCGGCAGCACCTGCAGCAGGTGTGCGCCAAGTGGGGCGGCTCGCACGAGGAGATGCACGAGTTCGCGCGCGAGTCGATGCTCTCGGCCCCCGAGGGCAGCCCGCTGGGCGAACTGGTGGCCCTCGCCCACCTGGAGCACTGGCTGGACCTGGAGCCGGGGGAGGACGCGGAGTACATCGGC
Source organism: Streptomyces sp. ICN903 (assembly GCF_022015835.1). Taxonomy (NCBI): domain Bacteria; kingdom Bacillati; phylum Actinomycetota; class Actinomycetes; order Kitasatosporales; family Streptomycetaceae; genus Streptomyces; species Streptomyces sp. ICN903. Next base: position 10,620 of record NZ_JAKMAY010000032.1, read on the forward strand.
CGCCCCGACGTACGCGCCCGGCTGCTGGAGGCCGCCCACCGGTCCATCGGGGATCCGGCCTTCGGACGTCCACGCGACTGGATCGGCGTGCACAACACCTTCGCCATGGCCCTCTCGCTGGCCGGCGAACGAGAGGCCGCGGCCGCCGCCTTCGCGCCGCTGGAGGGACGGGTCACCGAGTTCCCCTGGCAGTACCTCGACTCCGGCGATCCGGTCGCGGCGTTCCGCAAGTGGCGCTCGCGCGCCGGCCGCTGACCGCGCCGCCCCACCGCCCGCCGACTCCACGGCCCCTCCCGCCACCCACGGAAGAAAGCCCACCCGGTGTCCCAGCATCAGACGTCCCACACCTTCCAGGTCGATCTGCGCGGCCTGGTCGACCTGCTCTCCCACCACCTCTACTCCAGCCCCCGCGTCTACCTGCGCGAGCTGCTGCAGAACGCGGTGGACGCCATCACCGCCCGCCGGGCGCTGTCCCCCGACGCCCCTGCCCGGATCACCGTGGAGACCGGTGAGACGCTCACCGTCACGGACACCGGCGTCGGCCTGTCCGAGGAGGACGTCCACACCTTCCTCGCGACGATCGGCCGCAGCTCCAAGCGCTCCGCCGACGGAGGCCTCGACGGAACGGCCATCGCCTCGGCCCGCTCGGAGTTCATCGGCCAGTTCGGCATCGGACTGCTCGCCTGCTTCGTGGTGGCCGACGAGATCACCGTGGTCAGCCGCTCGGCGGCCACCCCCGACGCACCGGTCGTCGAATGGCGCGGCCGCGCCGACGGCAGCTACACCATCCGCACCCTGCCCCCGCACACCAGGCCGGAGCCGGGCACCACGGTGCGGCTCACCCCCCGCGCGGACGGCACCGAGTGGACACGTCCCGACCGGGTCCTGGAGCTGGCCCGGCACTACGGCGGCCTGCTGCCGCACGAGGTCACCGTGACCGATGCCCGCGGCACGGCCACCCGCATCGACCGGACCCCGCCGTGGCGGGAACGCCACGCCTCCCCGCGGGCCCGCCGGGAGGCGCTGGCCGAGCACTGCCGCTCCACCTTCGGCTTCACCCCGCTGGACACCGTCGAACTGGACCTGCCCGTCGTCGGGCTGCGCGGCGTCGCCTACGTCCTGCCGACCGCCGTCAGCCCCTCCCGGCGAGCCGGCCACCGGGTGCACCTCAAGGGCATGCTCCTGTCGGACCAGGCGTCCGAACTCCTGCCCGACTGGGCGTTCTTCGTGCGCTGCGTGGTGGACACCACCGGTCTGCGGCCCACCGCCTCCCGCGAGTCGCTGTACGAGGACGAGACGCTCGACGCCGTACGCGATGCGCTCGGCGACCGTCTGCGCGACTGGCTCACCGGCCTGGCCGCCGGCGATCCCGCCCTCCTGCACCGCTTCATCGAAACCCACCATCTGGCCGTCAAGGCACTGGCCCGCCACGACGACGCGCTGCTGCGGATGCTGCTGCCGTGGCTGCCCTTCGAGACGACCGACGGCAACGTCACCCTGGACGAGTTCGCCCGCACCCACCCCACGATCCTGGTCACCCGGAGCGTGGAGGAGTTCCGGCAGGTCGCCCCGATCGCCGCGGCGGCCGGCCTCGGAGTCGTCAACGGCGGTTACACCTACGACCGGGACCTGGTGCACCGGCTGCCGGAGATACGCTCCGGCACCACCGTCGGCGACCTGGACCCGGCCACCGTCACCGCGCACCTGGACGCGGTGGAGCCCGCCGCCGAACTGGCCGCCGCCTCCTTCCTGGCCGTGGCCCGCGAGGTGATCGGCGTCCACGACTGCGACGTGGTGCTGCGCAGCTTCCAGCCGGTGACCGCCCCCGCCCTCCTGCTGGACAACCGGGAGGCCCGGCACGAGCGCACCCGCTCCGAACTGGCCGGCGCCGGCGACGGGCTGTGGGCCGACATCCTGGGCTCCCTGCGCACCGAGGCCCCCCGCGCCCAACTGGTCCTCAACCACCTCAACCCGCTGGTCCGCCGCGCGGCGACGATCACCGAACGCGGACTGGCCACCGCCACGGCGGAGGCACTGTACGGGCAGGCGCTGCTGCTCAGCCGCCGCCCGCTGCGCGCCGCCGAGAGCGCGCTGCTCAACCGGGCCTTCCTCGGCCTGCTCGACCACGCCATGCACGACCGGGCCGACACCCCTGGCGGCCCGGCCTCCCGGAAGGAGCCGTGATGCTGGAGACCCCGGAGGCCGTGCTCGACGCGCTGCGGGAGAACGACGAACGCCCCTACGGCCTGCCCCGGACGGTGCGGGCCGAGGAACTGGTCGAAGCCGCCGGGCAGTTCGAGGACAAGGGCCTCCTCGTCACCGCGCTGCTGGAGCTGATGGAGGCCTACGAGTACACCGGCGAGCACCGCAAGTCGCCGGTGGTCTTCGCCCGGCTGCTCCAGCTGTGGGACGAGGACCGCGGCGCCTTCAGCGACTGGGAGGGCCACCAGGTCTACTGGCGCTTCAAGTGGGTGACGACCTCGCTGCTGGAGGTGCCGGACGTACCGCTGGCCACCATCGAGCAGTGGACCGGCCGGATGCGCGAACGCTACCGCGAGGCCGGCCACGGCATGCAGCCGGTGGCGGCCATGGCCCACCGTGTCGCGCTGCACACCGGCAGCGGCCTGGAGTCCGCCTACGACCTGTGGGTGACCCGCCCCCGGGAGCCGCTGAGCGACTGCGAGGCGTGCGAGATACGCCACCGGGCGCTGCACCACGTCGCCTTCGGGGAGGACGAGCAGGCCCTGCGGATCTGGGCGCCGCTGTTCGCCGGGGCCGTGAGTTGCCAGGAGGAGCCGTACGTCAGCCACGCCTTCGCGCTGCTCCCGCTGCTGCGCACCGACCGCGTGGACGAGGCCCGCTCGCACCATCTGGCCGGATACCGCTACGCCCGCGGCAAGACGGGGATGGCCGAGGAGATCGGCCTCCACCTGGAGTTCTGCGCCCTGACCCGCAACGAGGGCCGCGGGCTGGAGATCCTCGCCGAGAACCGCGGACTGTTCGAGGCCACCGGCGCCCCCAAGGCACGACTGGCCTTCCTCACCGGCGTCCAGGTGCTGCTCGGCCGCCTCGTGGAGCAGGGATACGCCGACACACCCGTGGCCGGGCCGCCCGGGCGGCAGTGGACGGCGCGGACGCTGAACGAGGAGATCGGGGCCGAGGCGGACGAGCTTGCCGCCGCGTTCGACCGGCGCAACGGCACCGCGGCGGTCGGCGAGCGCCGCCGCGAGCGCCTGGAGCGGCGCCCCCTGCTGGACGAACCCCTCGCGCTGGGGCTGCGCGTCACCCCGCTGACCGGCCCGAAGGACGGCGGGGCCGCCGCGGAGCCCGCGCCCGCGCCCGCCGCACACCGGGTGGCCGTCCCCGAGGACTTCGCCGAACTGGTCGCCGAGGCACGGCGGCTGGCCGACCAGGGGCACCCCGGTGACACACCGCTGTGGGAGCGCGTCGCCGAGCGCGTGGCCGCCGACGGATACGTCCACGACCCCGCGCTCGGCCACCGGGACCTGCTCCTGGCCGAGCTGGCCGAGCAGCGCGCGTTCGCGGAGGACGAGAGGGGCGGAGACGGCCGGGCCGCGATGGCCGAGGCGGCCGGCCTCTACGCCCGGGCCGGCCTGCCCTGGCACGAGCTGGCCGCCCGGGCCCGTGTGGCCTGCCGGCCCGGGGCCGGGAAGGGGCAGGGTGAGCACGGTGAGGGATCCGCCGACGAGGCCGCCGACAAGCCCGCCGAGCACCTCGCGGTACGGCGGGAACTGGAGCCCCTGCTGGAGCTCGCGGAACGGATGCTCCCCGGCGGGGACCGTGAGCCGGATGCGGACTTCCGGCCGGACAAGTACCTCGTCGTGCTCCACTGCCGGGCCTTCGCCGCGCACACCGAGATGGTCGACGCGCTGCCGGACGCCGGCCCGGAGACCGCCGCGCGCTTCCAGGAGGCGGTCGCGGCGCTGCACGCGGCGGCCGAACGCTGGGAGATCCCCCACCAGAGGGCCGCCGCCCACCTCTACGAAGCCGACATCGCCGCCCGCACCGGGCGCATCGAGGAGGCCGTCGAACGGCAGCGGCGCTCCCAGGAGATCCTGGAGGAGACCGGCACCCCGTGGCGGGCGACCCGCGGCATGCTGCTGCTGGGCCAGATCCTGATGCGCACCGGCCGGCCAGGGGAGGCGGCCGAGGTTTTCCGGCAGGCCATGGCCCGGGCCGCGCGGTACGACGACCGTTCCTTCCCGGTCACGGCCGTCCACGCGATGCTCGGCCACGCCTGCCGGCACGCCGGTGAGCTCTCCGGGGCCGTCCGCCATCTGTCCGAGGCCGCCGCCCGGATGGAGCGGGAGGAGGACCACAACGGCGCCGCCGAGTGCCGTCTGGAGCTCGCCGACGCCCTGGCCGCCTCCGGACAGCCGGAGGACGCCGTCGCGGTGCTGGAGTCCGTGGCCCGCGAGGGCGGCGCGGAATCCGGCGGCCCGCTCGACGAGCGGCTGCTCGCCCAGATCCGCCTCACCCTCGCCCGGGGGCTGACGGATCTGGAGGAGCACCGTGCGGCGGCCGAGGAGTTCCTGAGCCTGGCCGACACGGTGGCCGGGTGGGAGGAGCAGTTCACCCACACCATGGTCGCCGCCCAGGCGGCCGCGGCGCTGGCCCGGGCCGGCCGCCCCCAGGCGGCCGGGACCGCGCGCGAACGGGCTCTGGCCTCCCACCGCCGGGCGCCGAGCCCGGTACCGGTCCTGGAGATGCTCCGGGAGTTCGCCGACCTCGCCACGCGCGGCGAGGAGGAGGATCTTCAGGCGGCTCTCGGCCACCTGGCCACCGCCGACGAACTGCTGGCCGAGGTCCCCGAGGACCCGGAGGAGTTCCCCCACTGGTACCACGCCGGCCACAACCATCTGTGCCGCGCCCGCTGCCTGGCCCGCGCCGAGCGCTTCGAGGAGGCGCTGGCCGAGGCGGACCGGGCCGACTCGCGTCTGGCGGAGGGAGGCCCGGACGGGGAGGCGGGCCGGGCGGAGACGGCACGGCTGGCCGCCCTGATCGAGGGCAACGGGCTGGAACGGCCGAAGGACGCCGTGGCCCGCCTGGACGCGGCGGTCCGCCGCTGCGCCGGGACGGGCCTGGAGGAGGCGGCCAGGATCCTCACCGCGCTGCGCGAGGACATGGCCTCCCGCTGAGCGGTTGAGCGACCGATCCGCCGAGCGGCTTCCCGGCCGGGACGGCACACCGCCGTTCCGGCCGGGAGGCCCGAGTCCGGCCGCGCGGGCGGGGGCCGCCTCGGATCCACCCCCTCATCTACCCCCTGAACTGCGCAAACGCCTTTCCGGGCGGCCGTTCGCCGTCACCCGACCGGCCCTGTCGGCCGCGAGATCCGCGGCGAGCCGGGGCAGGGTTGGGGGCATGTGGTACCCACGACTCGTGCTGGGCGCCGCCCTTCTGCCGCTGGCACTGCTGGTGGCGCGGGACGTTCCCGCCCATCTCCTCGATCCCCCGGTGCCGGAGACCGCCGGCCCCGCCACCGCCTACACCGCGCCACGGCCCGCGGTCGTCAGCCGGAAGGCCTGGCGCGCCGACGAGAGCCTGGTCAGGGAGGAGGCCAGCTACACGGGCCCGGTGAGCGCCGTCTTCGTCCACCACACCGGCCACCCCAACGGCTACGACTGCTCGGACGTCCCGCAGTTGCTGCGGGCACTGGAGACGGACCACGTCGAGGGCCAGGGGTGGGACGACATCGGCTACAACTTCGTCGTGGACAGGTGCGGAACCATCTACGAGGGGCGGGGCGGCGGCATCGGGCGTCCGGTGTACGGCGCGCACACCAAGGGGTTCAACCGCAACAGCGTCGGTGTGGCGGCGCTGGGCACCTTCGGTGCGGGGCAGGAGGTGCCGCGCGCGGTGATCGACGCGATCGCCGAGGTCGCGGCGTGGAAACTGCGGCCCGGCGCGGACCCGCAGGGCAGGGTGCGGCTGGTCTCGACGAACGACGAGAGCCGCTACGACAAGGGTGAGGCGGCGACGTTCGACGTCATCGCGGGCCACCGTGACAGCCACCAGACCGACTGCCCCGGCCAGGCGCTGTACGACAGGCTGCCGGAGATCCGCGCGGAGGCCACCCGCCTGCGCGCCCTCGGCCCCTGACGGACCCGCCGCCCGCTCCCTCCACACCGATGCAGGGCCGCCGCCGTACGGACGGCGGCGGCCCTGGTCGTCTTCGGAAACGCGGCAGGACTCCGCGGCAGGGCTCCGAGGCGGGAATCCGGGCGAGGTCGCCCGCGGGCTCAGAAGGAGAAGACCGCGGGGGCGGTGTCCGCCATGACGCAAGCGTTGGAGAAGGTGTGCGCGTACGAGACCCTGCGGCCCTCCCAGACACCGTCGGCGGTCACGGTGACCGGATCCCAGACCATCGGGCACATCCGGTCACCGGACTCGACCAGCGAGGCGAACTCGCCGTCCGCGGAACGCAGCTCACCGCACGCCTCGGCCGGCGCCGGGTGGGTGCCGCCCGGCACCGGCGAACAGCTCAGCACGGCGGCCCGCAGCACGGTGGCCGTCGCCGGGTCCTCCCCCTTGCCGACGGTGAGCACCAGGGCCGAGGGCGCGTGCAGCCCCTCGGGCTGCGCGGGTGAGGCGGCCGCGGTGGCGGCCGAGCCCGCCAGGCAGGTGACGGCAAGGGCGGTGCCCACTCCCAGGACCTTGATGGCGTACCGCATTTCGAACACTCCTCGGTTCGGTTCGTCAGATTCCGAACAGGAGTCTTGCTGGAGCGAAGGGCGAACGCACATCGGATGAATCACTTCCGGTCACCTTCGGCGACGACTCGATTCCCCAAAGTGGCGCCGGGGCGGCCGGGAGTCTTCCGATCTCCTGCGAGAACGTGTCCGGCATGCGAACAGATGAGGCGGTGGCTCCGGGCGGGGGCGACCGTGACCTGCGATTCGGTGAACGAGGCCGCTTTGTCCGAACACCTGCTCCGGCCGGGGAGCGGTGTGGTTGTCTTTGGCCGACAGTCTCGGGTGGGCCCTCCTCCGGGCCCGTCCGAGGGGGTGGAACGGCCGTGGTGGTTGCGGCCGTGCACGTACGCGGCGTCCGGCGGCCCGGGGCGTGTCCGAGCCGCGTACGCGTCACGCCCCCCTGGCCCGCTGCCCGTCGTTTCCGGAGTCCGCCGGAGTCCGCGCGGAGGGGGCCGCCGCGTACGGGATCTGCGTGGACGGAGCCTGCGCGGAGGGAGCCACGCCGGGCTGGGGAGCCTGCTGGGCCCTCTCCAGGAACCGCAGCAGTTCGACGGGGAAGGGCAGGACCAGGGTGGAGTTCTTCTCGGCCGCGACCGCCACCACCGTCTGCAGAAGCCGCAACTGCAGCGCGGACGGCGTGTCGGCCATCTGCTGCGCGGCCTCCGCCAGCTTCTTCGACGCCTGGAACTCCGCGTCGGCGTTGATGACGCGGGCCCGCCGGTCGCGGGCGGCCTCCGCCTGGCGGGCCATCGACCGCTTCATCGTCTCCGGCAGGGAGACGTCCTTGATCTCGACCCGGTCGACGTGGACGCCCCAGCCCACGGCCGGGCTGTCGATCATCAGTTCCAGGCCCTGGTTCAGCTTCTCCCGGTTGGACAGCAGGTCGTCCAGATCACTCTTGCCGATGATGGAGCGCAGCGAGGTCTGGGCCATCTGGGAGACCGCGAAGCGGTAGTCCTCCACCCGGACGATCGCGTCGACGGGGTCGACGACCTTGAAGTAGACGACGGCGTCGACCCGGACGGTCACGTTGTCCCTGCTGATGCCCTCCTGCGCGGGCACCGGCAGGGTCACTATCTGCAGGTTGACCTTGCGCATCCGGTCGACGAACGGAACGATCATGGTGAAGCCCGGTGGCCGTACGTCCTTCATGACCCGTCCGAGCCGGAAGACCACTCCGCGCTCGTACTGTTTGACCACCCGGGCCGCCAGTGCGACGTAGACGGCGCAGACGCAGAGCAGCGCGATCCCCGCCGCCGCGAGTCCCTGGAGCATCGCAGACACCTACTGTCCATGGGTTGGGCTGTTTCCCCCGTCCGGTTTGCCTGATATTTACGATATCTCCGCACGACGGTCGGCGGGAGCCCCGCCTCCGGAAAGCCGGGAGCCGCGCCGCGCGGGCGGCTGTCCCGGACGCGACGGCGCCCCGGGCGCGGTGTGCGCCCGGGGCGGTTCCAGCTCAGCGGGTGGTGACCGTGCCCGACACGGCGTCGCCGTCGAAGGAGGGCGGATGCTCGGCGAACCTGCGCTCCACCTCGGCCCGCTCGGCCTCCGAGGGGTCGCTGTCGAGGGAGTCGAGCAGCGCGTCGCGCGCTGTGCTCCCCTCGGGCCGCACCAGCCCGACGACGATGTACAGCGTCAGCGAGGTGAGGACCGGCAGGCCGACGCTCACGGTCTGGCTCGCGTCGTCCACCCCCCAGTACAGATACGCCCAGACCGCCAGGCCACCCGCCCAGGAGGCGAGCGCCGCGCGCGGCCCGTGGCGCCGGAACCAGGGCAGCAGGCCCAGCATCAGCGGAATGGAGATCGGCCCCATGGTGGCCGCGACGATGCTCACCACGACCGTCATGATGAAGCCGTCGGGGTCGGCGAGGAGGGCGAGGGTCATGCTGAACGTGACGAAGGCGACGGTGGTGACCCGCGCGAACACCAGCTGCCCGGCCTGGGTCAGACGCCGTACGCGAGGGACGATCACCGGGGCGAGGTCGCGGGTGATGACGGCGGTGATGACGTTGGAGTCGGAGGCCACCATGGCCATGGTGTGGGAGAAGAAGCCGGCCAGGAGCAGTCCTATGAGTCCGGCGGGCAGCAGTTCCTGGGCGAGCATGATGTACGACCTCTCGCCGTCGTCCAGGCCGGGGACGACGAGAGGGGCGGCGATCATCGGAACGAAGAGGATGAACGGCCACACGATCCACAGGAAGCTGGAGAGCAGCGCCGACCTCCTGGCCCGGGAGCCGGAGGGCGCGGCCATGTAGCGCTGCGCCAGGTTCCACATCCCGCCGTTGTACTCGAAGGTCTTCACCAGCAGGAACGCCATGATCAGCCCGGTGGTGACGGGGCCGCTGACCGGGTCGCCGCGGTCGGCCGGGAGGTCGTCCCACATCGTCCAGAGCGTGGCCACCCCGTCGAGGTGGGCGAAGAGGGCGAAGAGCATCGCGAACCCGGCGACGGCCTGGATGACGAACTGGCCGAAGTCGGTGAGGACGTCGGCCCACAGACCGCCGAAGGCCATGTAGAGCATGGTGCAGGCGCCGGTCAGGGCGATGCCCCACACCAGCGGGATGTCCGCGAACCCCTGGAGCAGCAGGGCGATGGCGACCCACTTCGCGGCGATGTCCACCACCTTGAGCGCGGTGCCGCTGTAGGCGAGGACCTGCTGGGTGGGCAGGTCGTAGCGGACGGCCAGGTAGGCGAGCGGCGAGTTGACGCCGTGTCTGGCGCGCAGCCGGTTCCAGCGCGCGGCGAAGAGGAAGGCGCCGACGCCGATGCCGAGCCCGATGGTGAGGGGCCACCAGAAGTAGACGGTGACGCCGTGGTCGTACGCGACCGCGGCGAAGGTCACGAACATGATCGCGCTGTAGCCGGACATGTGGTGCGATATCCCGGAGAGCCACCACGGGATGCGGCCGCGGGCCGTGAAGAAGTCGGCGATGGTGTGGATGCGCTTCCTCGACCAGAGGCCGATGCCCACCATCACGAGGAAGTACGCGCCCAGCACGGTCCAGTCCAGTGCGGCCATGACGGCTCCTTTGGTTCATAGATATGAACAACTGTCAACTCTATGAATGCGTGCCGTCACAGTAGAAGCGCCCTTATGGGGCGTCAATACGTGCGAACAGATGGAACGGCAAGAGGGTTGGAGTGGAGTGGTTGCCTGGGGGCGGCGTTCATGGATGTGGATGCTGGTGCGCTCCTGAACCGCTGCCGGGGCTGTCCGCGCGGACAGGGGCTCCGCGCGGACAGGGCCTCCGCGTCCGCCTCACGCCAGCAGGGCGCGCCCGCGTTCCACGAGGGCGGACAGTTCCTCGACGTGCGCGCCGTCCGGCTCGCTCAGCGGCGGCCGCACCCCGCCCACGTCCAGACCGCGCAGGCGCACCCCGGCCTTGACCAGCGAGACCGCGTAACCGCGCCCCTTGTCGCGCAGCTCCGCCAGGGGGCGGTAGAAGCCGTCGATCAGCCGGCGCACGGTGGCGTCGTCGCCCCCCTCGAAGGCCCGGTGGAAGGCGGCGGCGATCTCCGGGGCGAAGCAGAAGGCGGCGGAGGAGTAGAGGCCGACCCCGATGCCCCGGTAGGCGAGGCAGGTGAGTTCGGCGGTGGGCAGCCCGTTGAAGTACAGGAACTCGCGGCCGGGCTCCGCGGTCCGCACCGCGCTGACGATCCGCTGCATCAGGTCGAGGTCGCCGACCCCGTCCTTCAGGCCCGCGATCCGGGGATGGCGGGCGAGTTCGGCCACGGTGGCCGGCGCGAGGACGGCGTTGTCCCGCTGGTAGACGATGACGTCCAGCCCGGTCGCGTCGGCGAGGGCGGTGTAGTGGGCCCGCAGCCCCTCCTGGCCGGGCGCGACCAGATAGGGGGGCATGGCGAGGAGCCCGTCGGCGCCCGCCTCCTCGGCGACGCGGGCGTACCGCACGGCGAGGGCGGTGCCGTAGCCGGTGCCCGCGACCACCGGCACCCGCCCCGCCGCCTCCGCCACCGCCGCGGAGACGCACGCGCCGAACTCCTCGGGGGTCAGGGCGTGGAACTCGCCGGTGCCGCAGCAGGCGAAGACGGCGGCGGCGCCGCCGTCGATGCCACCGCGCACATGCGCGCGGAACACATCGGTGTCGAGGGCGCCGTCCGGTCCGTACGCGGTGACGGGGAAGAAGAGCAGGCCGTCGAGCCGGGCGCTGAGAGGAGGTGTGGTCACGGCACTCCCTGGATGTCGCGGGGCGGCAGGTGGCGTACACATTCAAGACTTCTGTCCATATTCATGAACGTCGTTACGGTAGGACAGCGGTTCGTGGTGGTCAAGGCTGCCTGCTGCCGTGGGGAGACTGCCTGGCGAAAAAGCTGAGAAAGCGCTTTCCCCTACACTTGACGATGTTGGGGTGAGCTCCTACCGTCTCCACAGTTGTGAATGACGTTCGGTGAACCGCTCCTTCGTCGAACCCGCTCGGCGTGTGCGCGCCGGCCTCCCCACCGCACCGAGGAGACAGCCCATGCCCGCCCCCAGAACCGTCCTGCTCACCGGTGCCGCGGGCGGCCTCGGCACCCTGATGCGGGGACTGCTCCCCTCCTACGGCTACACCCTCCGCCTCCTCGACGTCGCCCCCGTCGAGCCGCTCCCCGGAGCGGGGGAGCGGACCGAGGAGACGATCACCGCCGACCTCGCGGACCGGGTGGCGCTGCGGGAGGCCGTGCGGGGCGTGGACGCCGTCGTCCATCTCGCCGGGATCTCCCTGGAGGCCCCCTTCGAGAAGATCGTGCGGGCGAACATCGAGGGCACCTACAACCTCTACGAGGCGGTCCGCGAGGAGGGTGTCGGACGCGTCGTCTTCGCCTCCTCCAACCATGCCGTCGGCTACACCCCCCGTCCGCGCGAGGGCGATCCGCTGATCGGGGTGGACACCCCGCACCGCCCCGACACCTTCTACGGGCTGTCGAAGTGCTTCGGCGAGGACCTGGCCCAGCTCTACTGGGACCGGCACGGCATCGAGACCGTCTCCATCCGCATCGGCTCCTGCTTCCCCGAGCCCACGACGGTGCGGATGCTCTCGGTCTGGATGAGCCCCGCCGACGGGGCCCGGCTGCTGCACGCCGCACTGACCGCCGAGGGCGTCGGGCACACCGTCGTCCACGGCTCCTCCGCCAACACCCGGCTGTGGTGGGACCTCTCCTCGGCGCGGGCGCTGGGGTACGAGCCGCAGGACGACTCCGAGCCGTACGCGGCCGAGCTCATCGCCGAACAGGGCGAACTCGACCCGGACAGGCCGGAACACGCCTGCCTGGGCGGCCACTTCACCACCAAACCGCCGATCTGGCCGCACTGACCCGTACCGACCCGCTGCTTCACGGCTGAGCCGGCCCGGTGACCCGCCGCTCCGGCGGGCGCCGGGCCGTCTCAGTCCAGGTCGTCGAACATGGCGAGCAGCGCCTGATCGTCCGCATCCTCCAGGGCGGGCTCCTCCCGGCGACGGGACCGCCCGGAGCCGAAGTCCCCGGAGTGCGGCACCTGCTCGGCCCACACCGTCTTCCCCCGCGGCATGTAGCGCACCCCCCAGTTCCTGGTGAACTGCGCCACCAGGAACAGGCCGCGCCCGCCCTCCTCGGTCACCCCGGCACGCCGGATGCGGGGAGAGGAGTTGCTGCGGTCGGAGACCTCGCAGAGCAGGGACGCGCCGCGCAGCAGCCGCAGCCGCACAGGCCCCCCGCCGCCGTACCGCACGGCGTTGGTGACCAGCTCGCTCACCACCAGGCCGGTGCCGTACTCCAGTTCCGGCAGGCTCCACTCGTCCAGCTGCCGCCGGGCCAGCGCCCTGGCGTCGGACACCACCGACGGGTCGGCGGGCAGCTCCCAGGACGCCACCCGGTCGGCGGGCAGCGCGTGCACACGGGCCAGCAGCAGGGCCACGTCGTCCCGGGGGCCGCCGGGCAGCAGGGTGCCGGTGACCCGGTCGCAGATCCGCTCCAGGGACGGCTCCGGCGACGGCCCCGGCGGCGAGTTCGGCGGCGAGTTCGGTGAGGAACCCCGCGGCGGCTCCGGGCCGCGCAGCGCGGAGGCGAGCAGCCCCATGCGCGCCTCGGCGTCACCGTAGCCGCGGTCCTCCTTGAGCAGGCCGTCGGTGTACAGGGCCAGCAGACTGCCCGCGGGCAGCTCCACGGTGGCCGACTCGTAGGGCTGGAGCCCGCCGAGCCCGAGCGGCGGGCCGGCCGGCAGGTCCAGCGTCCGCGCTCTGCCGTCGGGAAGCACGGCGACGGGCGGCGGATGCCCGGCCCGGGCGGCCGTGCAGCGGCAGGTCACCGGGTCGTACACCGCGTACAGGCAGGTCGCGGCCGTGGCCGGGTCGTCGGGAGCGCGGCCGACCAGGTCGTCCAGGTGGGCCAGCACCTCCTCCGGCGGCATGTCCAGATCGGCCAGGGTGCGCACCGCCGTGCGCAGCCGGCCCATGGTGGCCGCCGCCTCCAGTCCATGGCCCGCCACGTCCCCGACGACCAGCGCCGAACGCATCCCGGACAGCGGGATCGCGTCGAACCAGTCGCCGCCCACCCCGCTCCTGGCGTCGGCGGGCAGGTAGCGGTGGGCCAGGTCGACGGCGGCCAGCCGGGGCGTGTCACGCGGCAGCAGGCTGCGCTGCAGGGTCAGGGCGGCATCGCGCTCCCGGCTGAAGCGGCGGGCGTTGTCCACGCTGATCGCGGTGCGGGCCGCCAGCTCGCCCGCCAGGGCCAGGTCGTCCTCCTCGTAGGGGCGCGCCCTGCCGCGCCGGTAGAAACCGGCCAGCCCCAGGACGGCGTCCCCGGCGCGCAGCGGCGCGGCCAGATACGAGTGCTCGCCCTCGCCGAGCAGTTCGCGCAGCAGTTCGCCGGGGTGGGCGCCGCCCAGGGAGGGCGCCGCGAGGATCTCGGTCCGCACCGAGTCCGCGACCGGCCGCCCGGCTTCCAGGCACCGGGCCTGCGGCGTGCCGGGTGCGTAACCGACCTGGGCGTCCGCGCCTTCGGCTCGCTCGCCCTCCGCGTCCTCGCCGCCCCGTACGGCCACCCGGCGCAGCGCCGTCGCGGCGCCGGGGGGTCCCGGCCGGGGCTCCTCGCCGGCCAGGGTGTCCTCGGTCAGGTCCACCACGGCGACGTCGGCGAACCTCGGAACGGCGATCTCCGCCAGCTCCCGCGCCGTGCGCCGGATGTCCAGTGTGGTGCCGATCCGGGTGCCCGCCTCGTTCAGCAGCGACAGCCGCCGGCGGGCCTCGACGGCCAGGCGGCCGACCCCCGGTTCGCCCACCATCAGCAGCCACGCGTCGGGGCCGCCGCCCTCCGTCCCGCCGGGCCGCCGCTCCGGCTCCGCCTCCCGCGGCCCTCCGGGTTCCTCCTGGGTGCCGTCCGGCGCGCCCGGCTCCTCCCGAGCGCCCGAGGGCCGCCCGGCGCGGGGCGGCGGGCGCAGCAGCGGCACCCGCCGTCCGTCCGGGCCGCTCGCCGCGGCCGCGGGTGCTCCCGCCGCGGTGGCGGCGGGACGGGTCTCCCGGAAGCTGATCTCGACGGCGGCGCCCTCCGCGTCGCCGTGGTGCAGGAGTTTGCGCCGCAGTGTCGCCACCCGCCCACCCGTCAGCGGCACCTCGGCGAACGCCTCGCCGCCGGAGGAGATCAGCTCGCTGGCGGCCTCCAGCAGCGCCAGCTCCTCCCGCGGGGCCAGCCGGGGCGCGGCCTCGCCGCGCTGGGCCGGCATCCCCGAGGCGAGGTCGATCTCGGCGTGCTCGCCGCGCCGCCTGGCCCGCAGGAAGGACTCCATCAGGCCGCGTTCCCGGGCCGAGCCCATCTCCAGCAGCCGCTCACCGATGCGGTCGGTGGCCCTCTGGAGCGTCAGAGCCATCCCGGGCCTGGCCAGCTCCATGGGGACGGAGAGGTTCACCGCGCCCTGCACGGTGCCGCCCACCGGGTCGCGCACCGGGGCGGCCATGCAGGTCAGCGTCTTGAGGCTGTGCAGGAAGTGTTCGTGTCCGACGACCACGAACGGGGCACGGGTGCTCAGCACCATGCTGACGCTGCTGGTGCCCATGAACCGCTCGTCGACATTGGCGCCCGGGACGAGGGAGGCGGCATCCATCAGATCCAGCCCCCCGGTCTCCCCGAGCCGGTCGACGATGTTGGCCCGCGAGTCGGTCAGCACCACGGTGACGGGCATCCCGGAGAACCGCTCGTACAACCGCCGCAGCACCGGCATGGCCGCTCTGACCAGCCGGGAGTCGGGGTCCAGGTCGCTCTCGACGGGCAGCGCGGGGTTCTCCTGGTCGACGCCGAGCAGACGCGACCGCTGCCAGGAGGCGAGGATCTCCGCACGCACCTGGGGAGAGGGCGGCCGGTCGGCGGGGCCGTCCCTCCCGGATGCCGGGAAAGCCGAGGAATGAGTCACCAGAACGGAATAATAGGGCAAAAAGGGCATATGTTCATGTCGGCGTGCATGGGGCGGCCGGGGAGCCCCGAGAAGCGGCGCGGGCCCGTCCGGTCCGTCCGCGGACCGGACGCGCCGACGGACGGCGCGGGGCGCACCGCTATGTTCCCCGGACATGGAGGCACCACGGCCCTGGCCGACCCTCGCCGCCCCCGCCGCCCTCGCCGTCGCGCAGATCGCGTGGTGGCCCCTGGGCGCGCTGCGCCCGGGCGGCGGTGCCCCGGGGCCGGTGGAGGCGGGCGCCGGTCTGCTGGCGGTGTGCCTGGCCGCCGCCGTACTCGGCCTGCGACGGCGGGCGCCGGTGGGCGCGCTGGCAGGCGTCACCGCCGTGGCGGTCCTCGGGCCGGCCGCCTCGTTCCCCGGCGCGCTGGACGTGTTCGGCGGCGCCGGTGTGGCCCTCGCCCTGCACGCGGTGGCGGTGCGGCGCGAGGCCGCCACCATCGTGATCGCCGGCGCGGCCCACCTGTGCTGGCAGCTGCTGTGGGGCGCCGTGCTGTACGGCGGGAGCCGGGGCGCCGCCGCGGGCCTCGTCCTCGCCGCCGTGCCGCATGTGGTCGGCACCGGGACCGGCCTGGGCAGGCGCCGTCGGCTGGCCGCCCGGCACGCCGCCGCCGCACGGCTGGCCAGGGCCGAAGCGGAGCGCGACAGGGCCGCCGACGAGGAACGCCACCGGCTGGCCCGTGAACTCCACGACGTCGGCGCCCACCACCTGACCTCGGCCGTGGTCACGGCCGAGGCCGCGCGCAGACTCGGCGGCTCCAGGCCCGAACTGACCGCCGAGGCGCTGGAGACCGCGGCGCGCGACGGCCGCGAGACCCTGTCCACACTGCGCGAACTGGTGGCGGTGATGCGCACCGAGGCGGAGGGGGAGCCGCACACCTGGAACGGCCGCATCGCCGAACTCGCCGCCGGAGTCGGCGGGTTGGGCGGTCCGGTGGAGACCGACCTCCGGGCGGACCTGCCGGGGGGACTGGGCGAAACCGTCTTCGCCATCGTGCGGGAGGCCCTGACGAACACGCTGCGCCACGCGCCCGGCGCGGCCGTACAGGTCGTCGTCGGGCACCACGGCGGCCTGCTGGAGGTGACCGTCGACAACGGCGCCCCGCCGTCCGGCGGGGCGCCGCACGCATCCGGCGCCGTACGCGGTCTGGGGTCGGGGCGCGGCCTGGACGGGATGCGGGAACGCGCGGCGGCGGCCGGCGGGAGCCTGACCGCGGGACCCCGCCCCGGCGGCGGCTGGCGGGTACGGGCCGAACTGCCCGCCGACGGCCCCGCGCCCGCGGCGTCCCCGGCGGGCGGGCGCGGACTTCGCCGGCCCGTGCGTATGCTCCGGCCGGACCGGCGGCGGGCGGCCCAGGTGGTCCTCGCCCTGTTCGCCGTCCTCAACCCGCTGGTCCCCGCGCTGACCACCCGGACGGTCGGCTCCACGCCCCACGGGCCGGCGGCCGACGCGCTGTACCTGCTGCTGACGGCGGTCCACGCACTGCCGCTGCTGTGGCGGCGGCGCGCGCCTCTGACGGCGCTGGCGGCAGCCCTGGCCACCGTGCCGCTGTGGCCGGCGGCGGCCCTGTCCGGGGCGCTGCCCCCGGAGGCGGTGCCGCTGCTGTGGGTGGGTGCGGGGGTGGAGGCCGCCGCGCTGTACTCCGTGGCGGCCCACGGCCGGTACGGCCGCGGCACCCGGTGGGCCGCCCCCGCGACGGGACTGGTCCTGGGCGCGGCGGTGGGCACCAGTGCCGCCGCCGCGGGGCTGCTGCCGGACCGGTTCGCCGGGCCGGCGGCACACCTGCCGGTCACCGTGCCGCTCACCGCCGCCCTGATGCTGGTCCTCACTGCCGCATGGCGGGCGGGCGCCGCCGCGCGCACCCGCGGCGCCCGTGCCGCCGCACGTGAGCGGGAGGCGCTCCAGGAGGCGGTACGGCAGGCGGCGGAGGCGGTACGCGCCCAGCGGCGGCACGTCGCCGAAGGGCTGCGCGGGACCGTCCTGGAACGGGCGGGCCGGGTGGTGCGCAGCGCCGAGGAGGGACGGCTGGAGGACGTGGCGGCCGAGGCCCGGGCGGCGCTGGCCGCCATGCGCGAGCTGCTCGCCACCCTCCACGAGCCCGGCGGCCGGCCCGTCGGCGCACCTGCGGCGAAGACCGCGTCCGGGGAGGCCGGACCCGGGGAGGGCGTTCCCGCGCCGCCGCGGACCGCGGCGGGCGCCGGGGGAGTGCCCCGACCCCTCGGCCGCGGACCGCGGGGCTGAGGAGGGGAAGGGGCGAGCCCGTCCGGGACGGACCCCGCGATATTCGCTGCGGCGACGGGTCCGCCGACTTCTATGATCGGCGGATGACGGATCCCGTACACCCGGCGAAGCCCCGGCCCGGTGACATGGTCGCGGTGCTGTCCCCCTCGTCCGGCCTGCCCGGTGTCTTCCCCATGCCGTACGAGCTGGGCCTGCGCAGACTGCGAGAGGAATTCGGGTTGAAGACGGTGGAGTACCCGGCCTCCAGGAAGATGGGGTCGACGCCCGAGGAGCGGGCCGCCGACATCCACGCGGCCTTCGCGGACCCCCGCGTCAAGGCCGTGTTCGCCAGCATCGGAGGTGACGACCAGATCACCGTCCTGCCCCACCTCGACCGCGACCTCCTCCGCGCCAACCCCAAACCCTTCTTCGGGTACAGCGACAACACCAACCTGCTGCTCCTCCTGCGGAACCTGGGCATCGTCGGATACCACGGCAGCACGGTGATGGTCGAGCTCGGACGCCCCGGCGCGATGCACCCGCTGACCGCCGACTCGCTCAGGGCGGCGCTGTTCACCTCCGGCGAGTACGAACTCACCGAGGCAGACGCCTACGGGGACGTCAGCCGCCCCTGGGACGACCCGCGCACCTTCGACTCCGAACCGGAGATGGAACCCGCCGACGGCTGGTCCTGGCACAACGGCGACCGGGTGGTCGAGGGGATCGGCTGGGGCGGCGAACTGGAGATCGTCTCCTGGCTGCTGATGGCCGACCGCGAGGTCCTTCCGGTCGACTCCTACGCCGGCGGCGTGCTCTTCCTCGAGACCTCCGAGGAGATGCCGCGCGCCGAACAGGTCTACCGGATCCTGCGCAACATGGGCGAACGCGGACTGCTCCGGCAGTTCCCGGCGCTGCTGATGGGCAGGGCGAGGAGCTGGTCGTTCGAGAACCGGTTCACCGCCCCGGAGAAGGCACGGTTCCGCCGGGACCAGCGAGAGGCCGTCCTGCGGGCCCTCGGGCAGTACGCCCCCGACACCATGGCGGTGTTCGACGTCGACTTCGGTCACACCGACCCTCAGCTCGTCATCCCCGTGGGAGGACGGATCCGGGTGGACGGCCCCGCGCGCCGTATCACGGTCACCTACTGAGCCGGCTCCTCCGCCCACCGGGACGCCGGCCCCGGGCGGGACGCCGGCTCAACGGGCGCCACCGGTGCTCCGCCCGTCCCGCCCCAGCACGCGGGCGCACCAGTTGACCAGGGCGGCGTTCGCCAGGGCACTCACGACGACGACCGACACATAGGCGGGGATCCCCTCCCAGGGCGCCAGGAGGAGCAGCACGCTCAGCGGCGCGGTGGCCAGCAGGGGGACGACCCCCGCCATGGAGGCGTCCTCATGGCTCACGAGAAAGGCGTCCGCCAGCACCCACACCAGCAGGGCGCCGCACAGCGCGAGATAGGCACGGGCGGCCCACGTCCCGGCCACGGCCGAGGCGACGCGCCGCACACGCCGCCGGTGTCGTACGCCGTCCACACGCCCCCGCTCCCAGTGTCCCGCCCCCCGTATCCGTCC
>NZ_JAKMAY010000320.1:0-5974 GCF_022015835.1 Streptomyces sp. ICN903
CTCCCGGAAAGGAGACCCCCGCATGCCCCCAGCGGTCCGCACCGGCCGGGCCAGGGCCCAGCTGACCCTGAAGGAGCCTCCCGCGTCGGTCGGCGCGAAGCCCGGCGGGACGATCGCCCGGCTCGACCTCCAGTTCAACCCCTCCACCCTGCAGTTGCAGAAGACCACCGAGTGGCGCCGCTCCCCGTCCCGGATGGCGGGGCAGTCGGCGCTGCCCGAGTTCGTCGGCAGCGGCCCGCGCACACTGAGCCTGGAGGTGTTCCTGGACGCGACCGCCACCCACGACGACTCCGTGGAGCAGGCCGTGGAGAAGCTGATGAAGGCGTGCGTGCCGACCCCGGCCAGCCTGAGCCGCGAGAAGCCGGCCAGCCCGTGGGTGCGGTTCGAGTGGGGCACCGCGCGGACGACCTCGTTCGACGGGGTGCTCTGCGGCCTGTCGGTGACGTACACGCTGTTCGACGTCGACGGCAGGCCGCTGCGGGCCACCTGCGCGCTGTCGATCGAGGAGGCGAGCGTCGACCCGCCGGGCCAGAACCCGACGTCCGGCGCGCGTGCCGCCCGCAGTACGCACACCGTGGTGGCGGGCGACAGCCTGGCCCTGCTGGCCTGGCGCGAGTACGGCGACGCGACGGCCTGGCGGACGATCGCCGAGGCGAACGGAATCGACGACCCGATGGCGCTCGTGCCCGGCACCGAACTGGTGGTGCCGGGGCTGCGGGACTCAGGGGGCGGGGAGGAGCGGTGACCACACCCGAGGCCCGGGGCGGCCGGTCCTTCGCGGCGGACCCCGTCGTGGAGGCGCCCGCCCCGCTTCCGCCCGTCTGGGCCGCCCAGCTGGTGAGCTGCGTGGTGGACGAGAACGTGGGGCTGCCCGACGCGGCGCAGCTCACCTTCCGCGACCCCGACCACGAGTTCCTGAAGGCGACCGGCATCACCATCGGCACCCCGCTGCGGGTGTCGGTGGTGACCGTGTCCGGGCAGGCGCGCGAGCGGCTGTTCGACGGCGAGGTGACGGCCCTGGAGGTGGACCGCGACCGCACGGGCTCGTTCACGGTGGTGCGCGCCTACTCCAGGGCGCACCGCCTCCAGCGGGGCCGGAAGGTGGTGGCCTACCGGAACATGACGGCCGCGGCGATCGTCCGCAAGGTGGCCGCCGGGGCCGGACTGGCCTGCGGAACCGTGCAGGCCGCACCGGTCACCTACCGGCAGCTGTCGCAGGCGAACATCTCCGACTGGGACTTCCTGCAGTACCTGGCGGGCGAGAGCGGCGCACAGGTGCGCGTCGACGACCAGGGGCTGCTCCAGTTCACCCGGCCGCGGCCGGCCTCCGGCGCGCCCTCCCCCTCGACCCCGGCCACGCGGAACCCGATGGTGCTGGAGTACGGCCGGAACCTGCTGACACTGCGGGCCTCGCTCTCGGCCGCGGACGGGGCGTCGTCGGTGGAGGTGCGCGGCTGGGACGTCACCACGAAACGGCCGCTGGTGTCCCGGCACCCTTCGGTGGACAGCGAGACGGCGGTACCGGGCCTGAGTCCGGCGATGAGCGCCCGGTTCGGCAAGGCGGCGAAACTGACCGTCACCGACACCCCGTACCGCACCCAGGCCGAGGCGACGGCGGTCGCGGGCGCCACGGCCGCCCAGGTCAGCGCGGGCTTCGCCGAACTGGAGGCGGTGGCCGAGGGCAACCCCCTGCTGCGGGCGGGCAGGCCCGTGGCGCTCGGCAACGTCGGGCAGGCGTTCTCAGGCCGCTACACGGCCACGGCGGTGCAGCACGTCCTGGACCCGCACGGCGGGTACCGGACGACGGTATGGGTCAGTGCCAGCCCGGACCGCTCCCTGACCGGCCTGGTGACCGGCGCCAACGCGCCGTCCCGCGGCCCGCGCATGCCGGGTCTGGCGATCGGCGTGGTGACGGACGTGCGCGAACCGGACGGCGCCGAACGCGGCGCGGTACGGCTGAGGTTCCCCTGGCTGGACGACACCTACGTCACCGACTGGGTGCGCACCGTGCAGTGGGGCGGCAGGGGCGGCGGGGGCGTGGTCAGCCCGGAGGTCAACGACGAGGTCCTGGTCGGCTTCGAGCAGGGCCTGCTGGACAGCCCGTACGTCATCGGCGGGCTCTACAACGGCGTGGACCGGCCCTCGCCCCACGACGTGCCGCTGGTCGACGGCACCAGCGGAAAGGTCAACCGCCGCTCGGTGGTGTCGCGTTCGGGGCACCGGGTGGAGCTGCTGGACGCGAGGGCCCCGGGGCCGTCCGGACTGCGGCTCACCACCGGTGACGGGCGTCTGGAGGTCTTCCTCGACGACCGGCGGGGCCGGATCGAGCTGGCGGTGCGCTCCGGGACGGGCCGGCAGCCCCTCACCTCCGTCCGGCTCGACGACAAGGGCATCGCCCTGGACGCGGGGCAGGGCGACGTGAGCGTGTCGGGCCGGAACGTGGACATCAACGGCAGCGCCGGGGTGAAGGTCGGCGGCCGTTCGGTGAACGTCACCGGCAGCTCGGACGTCACCGTCGACGGCGGTCTGCTCGGCGTCCTCAAGGCCCGGCTCATCCGGATCAACTGACCCCCGTCCGCCCCAACCGACACTCCCGAGGAGCACCTCATGCCAGCCGCAGCCCGCACCGGCGACCCCACCGACCACGGTGGCCGGATCACCACCCCGCCGCCCGGCGCCGCCGCGGCGGTGGCGCGCGTGCTGATCGGCGGCCGCCCCGCCGCCGTCGTGGGCAGCCTGGTCGTCTGCCCCATCCCCCAGCACGCGGCCCTGGGACCGGCCAACGTGGTCAATCCCGACCCGGCCGCGCTCGCCGCGGGAACGGTACTCGTCGGCGGCCTGCCGGCCGCGCGGGCGCGCGGGCGGAGCGTGTGCGGCGCGACGGTCCTGACCGGCGCCCCGAACGTCCTGATCGGGGGCGCGTGATGAGCGAGCGGTTCATCGGCCGCGGCTGGGCGTTCCCGCTGCGGGTCGGGCCGACCGGCGGGATCGGCATGGTCGAGAAGGACCGGGAGATCGAGGAGGCGATCCGCCTGGTGCTCGGCACCGCGCCCGGCGAGCGCCCCATGCGCCCCGAGTTCGGCTGCGGCATCCACGACTACGTCTTCGCCCCCGGTGACGGCGCCACCGCCGGACGCGTCGCCCAGCAGGTGCGCGAGGCCCTCCGGCGGTGGGAGCCGCGCATCGCGGTGGACGACGTGGTGGTCGCCTTCGACACCGTCGAGGCCGGCACCCTCTACATCGACGTGCGCTACACCGTGCGCTCCACCAACGACCGGCGCAACCTGGTCTTCCCCTTCTACACGATCCCCTCCGACGAGGAGGCCGGGGAGAGGGGCGCCGACTGATGGTCCTGCCCTCCCCCAACCTGGACGACCGGCGCTTCCAGCAGCTCGTCGACGAGGCGAAGCGGTACGTGCGGCAGCGCGCGCCGGAGTGGACCGACCACAACGTCTCCGACCCGGGCGTCACCCTGATCGAGACGTTCGCCTACCTCGTGGACCAGCTGCTGTACCGGCTGAACCGGGTTCCGGACAGGAACTACACCGCGTTCCTCGACCTGCTGGGCATCCGCCTGTTCCCGCCGACCGCGGCCGTGGCGGAGGTCGACTTCCACCTGTCGGCGCCGCAGCCCGACACGGTGGCGCTGCCCGCGGGCACCGAGGTGACCACCGCGCGCGGCGAGACGGACGAGGCCGTGGTGTTCACGACCACGGACGAACTGCGCATCGTGCCGAGCGAACTGACGCGCCTGGTGACCGCTCCCCGGGCCGGTGACCAGACCGACCGGACCGGTGCGCTCGCCGAGGGCCGCGACGTGCCCTGCTTCCAGGCGGCACCGGAACCGGGCGACGCGCTGCTGTTCGGTCTGCCGACGGCGGTGCCGCGCTGCATCGTCGCGGTGCGGCTGGACAGCCGTGTGGAGGGCGTCGGTGTGGACCCGCGCCAGCCCCCGCTGGTGTGGGAGGCGTGGAACGGCGGCGGCTGGCAGCTGTGCGAGACCGGCACGGACACCACCGGCGGGCTGAACCGGCCCGGCGAGGTCATCGTGTACGTACCGGCCGGGCACACCGCTTCGGTGATCGGCGGGACGCGGGCCGGCTGGCTGCGCTGCCGCGTCACCGAGACGGAGCCGGGCCAGCCGTTCTACTCCCGGTCCCCGACGGTGCGCGAGGCGGCCGTGTTCACCGTGGGCGGCACCATGTCCGTCGAACACGCCGAGACCGTGACCGACGTGCCGCTCGGCGTCTCGGAGGGGGTCGCCGGACAGACGTTCCGGCTCGGCCGCCCACCGGTCCTCCTCGACGGCGAGCCCCCCGTGGTGGAGGTGTCCTCGGGCGAGGGGTGGCAGCGCTGGGAGGTGGTGGAGCACTTCGGCCGTTCCGGGCCCGCCGACCGGCACGTCCGCGTGGACGCCACCACCGGCGAGTTCGCCTTCCCGCCCGTGCTGCGCGAGCCGGACGGCACGCTGCGGCAGTGCGGCGCCGTGCCACCCAAGGGCGCCCGGGTGCGGGTGGCCCGCTACCGCACCGGCGGCGGCCCGGCGGGCAACGTCGCCCGCGGCGCGATCCGTGTACTGCGCAGCTCCGTTCCGTACGTCGCGCGGGTCGTCAACCGGGAGGCGGCGCGCGGCGGCGTCGCCGGCGAGACCGTCGACAACGCCAAGCTGCGCGCGCCGGACACGCTGCGGATGCAGGAGCGCGCGGTGACCGCCGAGGACTACGAGATCATCAGCCGCCAGGCGGCGCCCTCGGTGCGCCGGGTCCGCTGCCTGCCCGCCGGCGGCGCGGGTGCGGTACGGGTCCTGGTGGTGCCGGACGCGGTCGCCGACGAGGACGGCCGGCTCCGCTTCGAGCAGCTGATCCCCTCCGAGCAGGTGCTCCGGGCGATCACCGCGAGCCTGGACGAGCGGCGCCTGATCGGCACCCGCCTCGTCGTGGAGCCGCCGTTCTACCAGGGTGTCACCGTGGTGGCCCGGCTCGCGGCGGCGCCGGACGACACCGACCGGGTGCGCGACGCGGCGCTCACCGCGCTGTTCGGGTACCTCGACCCGCTGCGCGGCGGCCCCGACGGCACCGGGTGGCCGTTCGGACGGCCGGTGCAGTACGGGGAGGTCTTCGGCGTGCTGCAGCGCGCCACCGGCAACGCACTGGTGGAGGACATCCGGCTGTTCCCCGCCGACCCGGTCACCGGGCGGCGCGGCGCGCCGGCGGACCGCGTCGACGTGGCCGCGGGCGCGCTGGTCTTCTCCCACCAGCACCAGGTGGCCGTCACGGCCGTCGAGCCGGAGGCACGGGGATGAGCCGCGCCTCCGTACCCGGACTGCCGAGCAGGTACCCGATCGGCGGGCAGCTGCCCGCCCTGTACGCCGAGGACGACTTGGCGCAGCGGTTCACCGCCGGCCTCGACACCGTCCTCGCGCCGGTCTTCGCGACTCTCGACAACCTGCCCGCCTACCTCGACCCCCGGGTGGCTCCGGCCGACTTCCTGGCCTGGCTGGCGTCGTGGGTGGGCGCCGACGACGACCCGCGGTGGCCCGTGGAGCCGCGCCGCGAGGCGGTCGTCCGCGCGGTGGAACTGCACCGGTGGCGCGGCACCAGGCGCGGCCTGGTCGAGGGCCTGCGGCTCGCGCTCGGCGTGCACGCCGAGGTGACCGGGGACGGCGGCGCGAACTGGTCGAGCACCGCCGGAGCCGAACTCCCGCCCGAACCGCCCCCCGAGACCCTGGTCCGGGTGTGGCCGGACCGAGGGACGCGGGTGGACCCGGAACGGGTCCGCGAGATCGTCCGGGCCATGTGCCCGGTGCACACCGTCTGCCGGGTGGAGGTCCTGCCCGGCCCGCCCGCCGACGAAGGGAGGTGACGTCATGCACGTGTGCCCCGCGTGCGGGACGTCCAACGGCCCCGGAGACGACTTCTGCGGCAACTGCGGCACCTACCTGGGCTGGTCGGACACCCCGCCCGCTCCGAGCACG
>NZ_JAKMAY010000321.1:0-5962 GCF_022015835.1 Streptomyces sp. ICN903
CCCCCGCCACCGTCCCCGCCGTACGCCGGTGGGAGCCCGAGCCAGGCATCGGCTGGCAGCCCGCCCCCGGCACCCGCGTCGTGGCCGACCCCGGCGGACCGCTCGCCGACGAGGCCGAGCTGCTCGCCGGGGAGCTGGACGTGGAGCACTCCGGCGGACCGGCCGGACCCGGCGACGTCGAGCTGAGACTGGACTCCGCCAACTCCGACAAGGGGTACGGAGGCCGCGAGGGCTACGTGCTGAGGGCCGACACCGGCCGGGTCACCGTCACCGGCCGCACCGACGCCGGCGTCTTCCACGGCACCCGCACCCTCCTGCAGGCCCTCCGCGGCGGCGGCTCGATCCCCCGCGGCACCATCCGCGACTGGCCCGACCGCCCGCAGCGCGGCTTCATGCTCGACATCGCCCGCAAGCACTTCGACGCGGAGTGGATCGAGGACCGCATCCGCGAGATGGGCGACCTCAAACTCAACCAGCTCCAGCTCCACCTCTCCGACGACCAGGCCTTCCGCGTCGAGAGCGACTCCCACCCCGAGGTCGTCTCCGACCCCCACCTGACCAAGGACGAACTGCGCCGGATCGTCGAGCTGGCCAACTCCCGGCACATCACCGTCATCCCCGAGATCGACTCGCCCGGCCACCTCGGCGCGGTGCTCGACGCCCACCCCGAACTCCGGCTGCGCGACGCCGACGGCGACCCGGCCCCCGGCGCGATCGACATCTCCGACCCGCGCTCGGCACGCCTGGTGGACGACCTGCTGCGCGAGTACGCCCCCCTCTTCCGCGACCAGACGGGCCCCGGCCCCTACTGGCACCTGGGCGGCGACGAGTACCGGGCGCTGATGCGCTCCGACCCCGAGGCCGCCTACCCGGAGCTGGCCGAGACCGCCCGCCGCGAGCACGGCCCCGGGGCCCGGGTGCGGGACCTGGCCGCGGCCTGGCTCAACGACCGCGCCGAGACCGTGCGGAAGGCGGGCTTCACCCCCCAGGTGTGGAACGACGGGCAGCACGCCGGCGGAGTCGTCGAACCGAGCCGCCCCCGCCAGGTCGCCTACTGGACGGGCAAGGAGATCGGCGCCCGGCCGCCCGGGGAGTACCTGCGCGAGGGCTGGGAGGTGGTCAACCTCAACGACGAGTACCTCTACTACGTCCTCGGCGAACCCAACGAGTTCACCTATCCGACCGGGGGGCGGATCTACGAGGAGTGGACCCCGGCGGTACTGCGCGGCACCGAGCCCGAGCCGGAGGAGCTGACCGGGCCGGACCGGGTGGTGGGCGGGCGGCTGGCCGTCTGGTGCGACCTGTCGGACGCGCAGACGACGGCCGAGGTCGCCCGGGGAGTGCGCATGCCGCTGCGGGCCGTGGCGCAGAAACTGTGGGACCCCTCCCCGCCCGCCCTGGAGTGGGAGGACTTCCGGGCCCTGTCGGACCGGGTGACGTAGGGAGGGATCCCGTGCGGCTCGGGGGACGGCTCAGGGGACCGGGCGGCGGATCAGGCGGCTCAGGAAACGATGTCCTTGGTGCGGAAGTGGCGGAAGGCCAGCGCGAACAGCACCAGCGCGTACGCCACGGACACCGAGGCGCCCCGCAGCATCCCGCCCGTCTCCAGTTCCGGCTGGAAGACGTCGGCCCAGGCGAACTGCCAGTGCGCGGGCAGCAGCTCCCGCCAGTCGCCCAGCGCCGTGACCGCGTCCAGGATGTTGCCCACGATCGTCAGCCCGATCGCGCCGCCGACCGCGCCCAGCGGTGCGTCGGTGACCGTGGACAGCCAGAACGCCAGCCCGGCCGTCACCAGCTGGCCCACGAAGACGTACGCCACCGCCAGCGCCAGCCGGCCCAGCGCCTCGTCCGCCGGCAGCGTGCCGCCGGTGGGCAGCTCCAGCGGACCCCAGCCGTACGCCGCCGAGCCGGCGGCCAGCGCCACCAGCGGCAGCAGCGCCATCGCCGCCGCGCTGAACGCCAGCGCCACCACCAGCTTGCTCAGCAGCAGCCTTGAGCGCGGCACCGGGGCCGCCAGCAGATAGCGCAGCGAGGACCAGCTCGCCTCGGAGGCCACCGTGTCGCCGCAGAACAGCGCCACCGGCACCACCAGCAGGAAGCCGGCGGAGACGAACAGCGCCATGGCGGCGAAGTTCAGCCCGGAGGCGGTGGCGGTGTCCATCAGGTTGATGCGCCGACCGCCGCGCTCGGGCTCGCCGCCGATCGCGAAGGCCGCGATCAGCACGAACGGCAGCGCGGCTAGCACCAGGCCGGTCACCAGGGTCCGGCGGCGCCGCAGCTGGCGCACCGCCTCCACGCGCAGCGGCAGGGTGTGCCGCGGGCGGTAGCCGGGCGCCGCGCCCGACGGACCCGTCCCCGACGGGTCCGGTGCGGGCGGGTTCGGCGCGGGAGGGGGAGTGGGGGCGGTGGCGGTCATCGCTCTCCTCCGATCAGGGTGAGGAAGGCGTCCTCCAGGCGGCGGTGCGGCCCGGCGCGCTCCACCGGCACCTCCAGCCGCAGGAGCTCGGTCAGCAACTGCGTGGTGGTGGCGCCGTCGAGCCGCACCAGCAGCCCCTCGTCGACGGCCACGGCCGAGCCCACACCGGGCAGGGCCGCCACCTTCTCCGGCAGCGCCTGGGGCACCGGGCCCCGCACCCCGACGAGCACGGTGTCGCCGGAGCCGGTGATCTCCTCCACCGGCCCCGCCTGCACCAGCTCGCCGCGGTCCATGACCACCAGGTGCGTACAGGTCTGCTCGACCTCGGCCAGCAGATGGCTGGAGACGATCACGGTACGGCCGGCCGCCGCGTAGCGGATCATCACGTCCCGCATCTCGCGGATCTGCGGCGGGTCCAGGCCGTTGGTCGGCTCGTCCAGGATCAGCAGGTCCGGCAGGCCCAGCATGGCCTGGGCGATCGCCAGCCGCTGCCGCATGCCCTGCGAGTAGGTGCGCACCGCGCGCTCCAGGGCGTCGCCGAGCCCGGCGATCTCCAGCGCCTCCTCGGTGTGCGCGTCCTCCTCGGGGCGGCCGGTGGCCCGCCAGTACAGCTCCAGATTAGCCCGGCCCGACAGGTGCGGCAGGAAGCCGGCGCCCTCCACGAACGCGCCGACCCGCGACAGCACGGGCGCGCCCGGGCGGATCGCGTGGCCGAAGACCCTGATCTCACCGCTGTCGGGGGTGATCAGGCCCATCAGCATCCGCAGGGTGGTGGTCTTGCCCGCGCCGTTGGGGCCGAGCAGGCCGAGCACCTGGCCGCGCTCCACCCGGAAGGACAGATCGCGCACCGCGTAGCGGTCGGCCGAGCCCGCGTACCGCTTGGACAGGCCGGTGATCTCCAGCGGGACGTCCTCGCGTGCGGGGCCCGCCTGCGGCGCGGCGGCGGGTTCGGCGGGGGTGCCGGGTGCGGGGGTGCCGGATTCGGCTGAGGCGGGCGGCGCGACCGGTGCGGTCTTTTGGCGGCGTCCGGTCAGCAGCAGCACCACCGCCACGGCCGCGCCGGCCGCCGGCATGCCCCACACCCACCACGGGGTGCCGGCCGCCTCGACGGCCAGGCCGGGCGCGGTCGGCACGCTCAGCCCGCCCTCCGCGAGGGAGACGGTGTAGGCGGCGGGCTCGACCGGCGAGGCGTAGGCCAGATCGGTGGCGGAGAGCACCACCCGCATGCGGTGCCCGGCCTCGAAGCGGTGGTCGATCGCCGGCAGCCGCACCTCCACGCTCCGGCCCTCCCCGGCCCCGGTGACCCGCAGCGGCGCCACGAGCTGGGAGGGAAGCACCTGGCGCCCGTCG
Organism: Streptomyces sp. ICN903; assembly: GCF_022015835.1. NCBI lineage: Bacteria > Bacillati > Actinomycetota > Actinomycetes > Kitasatosporales > Streptomycetaceae > Streptomyces > Streptomyces sp. ICN903. The sequence goes on from NZ_JAKMAY010000321.1 coordinate 3,767, forward strand.
GGGCCCACGTCGTAGACCTTGGCGAACAGCACCGCCTCCCCGGAGGAGGACGCGACCTCCACGCGTACCGAGGGGGCGCCGGTGACCTGGACGGCCTCGGGAAGCGGCTCCGACTCGAAGCGGGCGTGCTGGCCGGGGTAGTCCACCGACAGGCCGACCCCCAGGTCCGACAGTCCGCCCACGGCGCTCAGACCGGGTACGGCGGAGACGGCGGGCGGGCCGCCGCCGGCCGGGTTGGCGAAGGTCTGCTCACGCCCCCGCAGCTCCACGGTCCGGCCGCCGGAGGCCAGGCCCGGGTAGCGTTCGGCGGTGGCGGCCCGCAGCCGTGTCTCGCCGTCGGTGGTGTCCATGCCGCCGGTGCGGGTGACGCGGAAGGCCGGGCCGGTGTCCGTCCCCTTCTCGTCCTTGAGGTGGCGGTCGAACCAGGCGCGGGTGCGGTCGTCCAGCCGCTCGGTCTCGTCGGGGCCGCCGTCGTGGCCGCCCGCGATCCACTCCACCGCCACCGGCGCGCCGTTGGCGCGGATCGCCTTCGCCATGGCGTCGGCGTGGCCGAGCGGGAAGAGGGAGTCGGAGCGGCCCTGGATGATCAGCGCCGGTACGTCGATCCGGTCGGCGACGGCCGCCGGGCTGCGCTCGCGCAGCAGCTCGCGCGCCTCCTCGTCCGGTTCCCCGGCGACGGCGACCCGCTCGTACATCGCGCACAGCTCGGTGGCGAACCGGCCGCAGCCCGCCCGCCGGGAGGCCGGCCCGGCGGTGGGGACGCCGTCGCCCGCGACGGTGGAGCCGGTGGTGAAGAAGATCCCGGTCCACAGCTGTTTGAAGACGCCGTCCGGGAAGAGGGCCTCGGACAGGTCCCAGTAGGTGATGCGCGGGGCGACGGCGTCGACCCGCTCGTCGTACCCGGCGGCCAGCAGCGAGACCGCGCCGCCGTAGGAGGCGCCGGCCACGCCCACCCGGGGGTCGCCCTCGCCGTCGAGGCGGACCTCGGGCCGCTTCGCCAGCCAGTCGATCAGGGCGCTGACGTCGGCGACCTCGCGGTCGGGGTCGTTCAGCCCGATCCGGCCGGTGGAGGCGCCGAAGCCGCGGGCCGACCAGGTCAGCACCGCGTAGCCGGAGCGGGCCAGCTCCTCGGCCTGGCCGCGCAGTTCGGCCTTGCTGCCGCCGAAGCCGTGGCCCAGCAGGACCGCGGGGCGGCGGGTGCCGGGGTCACCGGCGGTGAAGTAGGAGGTGTCGATCCGGACGGTGTCCCCGCCGTCCCCACCGCTCCCGCCGCCGTCGTCCGGTGATTCGGGCAGGGTGATCCTGTACTCGGTGTGGCGTACGGCGGGGGCGTCGTCCGGCAGGGCCGCCCACACACCGCCCCCCACGAGGACGGCGACGGCGGCGGCCGCCGCGACCAGCCGTCCGCGGGGCCTGGGCAGTCGGAGATCCATGGCCCGACCCTACGGGGTGCCCCGCCCGGTGCGCGGAGCGCCCCGGGCGGGGTCAGCGGACGGTGTTCCGCGGCGGGGCGGGCGCGGGGTGGCCCGTGGAGGGGCCGCGGTCCTGTGCGGTTTCGGCCCGGGGGCCGCCGCTGCCGTTCCCGGCTCCGTTACCGGCGCCGTTCCCGCTGCCCGGAGCACCGCCGCCCCGGCCGCCGGTGCCACCGCCGGTGCCGGCTCCGTTCCCGGTTCCGTTGCCGGGGTTCCCGGTGTCCCGGCCGCCGCTTCCGCCGCCGGTGCCGCCGTTGCCGGTGCCGCCGTTGCCGGGGCGGTCGCCGCTCCGGCCGGCGTTGTCCCGGCCGCCGGAGTTTCCGTTGCCGCTCCCGGGGGCCCCGGGGTTGGCGTTCTCCTGGCCGTTGCCGGTCTGGCCGTTGCCGCCGGTGGCCTGGTCGGGCAGATCCGGGATGCCCGGCGTCGCACCGTTCCCGCCGCCGTTTCCGTCTCCGTCGCCCCGGCCGCCGTCGGCGGGGGAGGGCCGCGCCGCCGGGCCTTCCAGGACCGCGTCGCAGTACTCGGCCACCCGGTCGCGTCCGCCCGCGGCGGCGACCAGCGGCTTCCGTCCGGCACCGTCCGGGCTGCCCGGGCCGTCCGGATCCCGCTGCCGGTCCCGGCACAGCGCGACGATCCGCGGCGACGCCTCGGAGGGCGGCACGGCGCCGGTCCCGAAGCCGTCGTGGCGCGGCCGGGCCGGGCCGGCCTCCCCGGTCGTGGGGGC
>NZ_JAKMAY010000322.1:0-5920 GCF_022015835.1 Streptomyces sp. ICN903
GCGGGCGGACCGGGGGCCGGACGGGGAGACCGTCTACCGGCAGCGGGCGCTGTTCCACCCGCACGGTCTGCTGGGGCAGGCGTACTGGTGGGGCGTTTCGCCGTTCCACGCGGTGGTATTCGGCGGAATGGCGCGCAACATCGCCTCGGCGGCCGAGGCGGGGGCCGCGGGCGTCGGGCGGCGGCGGTCGGTCACCTCCGGGGCGGGTTCTGGTCCGGGTGGTGGCGCAGCGCGGCCAGCTCCTCGTTCATGGCTGCCAGGAAGCGCACGACGGCGCGGAGTTCCGCGTCGCTGAAGCGCTGCCGCACGGTGTCGGTGGCACGCGCGAGGGGGCGGAAGTACTCGCGGGCCACCTCCCGGCCCCGAGGGGCGTAGTGGAGGTGGACGATTCTGCGGTCGGCCGAGTCCCGGGTGCGCCGAATGTGGCCCGCGCGCTCCAGGCGGTCCAGGCAGGCGGTGACCGCGCCGGAGGTGAGCTGGAGGCGCTCGCGCAGCAGCCCGGGGGTGACGGGTCCGTCCCGCTCGCCGTCCAGGATCTCCACCAGGGCCTGGACGTCGGTGGGGTGCAGGCCCTGGGAGTGGGCGAAGTCGTGCGCCATGCGGCTGAACTCGCCGTTCATGCGGCGCAGCAGCACGGCGAACGCCTGGAGGCCGGTCGGACCGTCCTCGGGGCCGGCGGGTGGCTCGGCGGAGGCGTCGGCCGGTTCGCCGGTGGGGTCGTCTGAGTCGTGCACTCCCCCACGATATACAGTCTTGATCGCAAAGCTTCTCAATGAAAAAGATTTAAGCCCGCGCAGGCGGTGCCCACATCCTTCGGTTCAGGGGAGTCGATGAAACCCACACCGCGTTTCCTCAGGTGGCTGGTACCCGCCGCGCTGATCGTCGTCTGGCTGGCGGTCGGCGGCGCCTTCGGCCCGTACGCCGGGAAGATCAGCGAGGTCTCCACCAACGACCAGGCCTCCTTCCTGCCCGAGAGCGCCGAGTCGACCAAGGTGATCGAGGCCCAGGAGGACTTCCGGACCTCCGAGACCGTGCCCGCCATCATCGTCTGGGAGGCCGACGAGGGCGGCATCGACGCCGGTCAGCGGCAGCAGGCCGAGCAGACGCTGGCCGAGCTGGCCCAGGCCCCCGGCGTCGCCGGCCGCCCCTCGCCCGTGCAGCCGTCGGAGGACGGCGAGGCCCTGCAGGCCGTCCTCCCGCTCTCCTCCGAACTCGACGAGGGGATGGGCGACGTCGTCGACGCCATCCTGGAGACCGCCGGGCAGGTGGAGGGCACCGAGGCGTACGTCGCGGGCCCGGCCGCCACCCAGGCGGACCTGTCCGAGGCGTTCGCCGGGATCGACGGGCTGCTGCTGGGCGTGGCGCTCAGCGTGGTGCTGCTGATCCTGCTGCTGGTCTACCGCAGCGTGCTGCTGCCACTGGCGATCATCCTCGGCTCGGTCTTCGCCCTCGCACTGGCCACCGCCATCGTCTACTTCCTGGCCGAACGGGACGTGGTACGGGTGGACGGCCAGGTGCAGGGCATCCTGTTCATCCTGGTCATCGGCGCCGCCACCGACTACGGGCTGCTGCTGTCGGCCCGCTTCCGCGAGGAGCTCGCCCACAGCGGTGACCGCGTGGGCGCCGCGCGGACCGCGCTGCGCCGCTCCCTGGGCGCCATCGTCGCCAGCGGCTCCACCGTCGCCCTGGGCCTGCTGGCCCTGCTGCTGAGCGATCTGCGCAACAACCGCGCCCTGGGCCCGGTCGGCGCCATCGGCATCGCCTGCGCGATGCTCAGCGCCCTGACCTTCCTGCCCGCGGTGCTGGCGGTGCTCGGCCGGTCCGCGTACTGGCCCGCCCGCCCCAAGCCGCCCGCGGACCCCTCCGACCCGTCGGCCGCCCGGGGCGTGTGGGGCCGGGTGGCGGCCCTGGTGGACCGCTCCCCGCGCCGGGTGTGGGCGGTGTCGCTGGCGGGCCTGGCCGTCGCCGCCGCGTTCTTCCCGACCCTGTCGTCCACCGGCGTGCCGACCAAGGAGATCTTCGTCGGCGGGGCCCAGTCCGTCACCGCCCAGGAGAGGCTCAACGAGCACTTCCCCGGCGGTTCCGGCAACCCCGCCGTGATCATCGCGGACGCCGGCCGGGTGCGGGAGGTCACCGCCGCCGCGCAGGACGCCGAGGGCGTCGCCTCGGCCGCCCCGGTCACCTCCTCGGGCCGCCCCGGCGGGGGCGAGCCGCTGGTCGTCGACGGCCGGGTGAGCGTCCAGGCCACCCTGTCGGCCGGGGCCGACTCCGACGAGGCCCTGAAGACCGTCGAGCGGCTGCGGGAGTCGGTGCACGCGGTGGACGGCGCGGACGCCCTGGTCGGCGGCTACACCGCCCAGCAGCTCGACAGCCGCGACACCGCCCGCGAGGACCGTGCGCTGATCATCCCCGTCGTCCTGATGATCATCCTGGTCATCCTGATCGGACTGCTGCGGTCGGTGGTGATGCCCGTGCTGCTGGTGGCGACCGTGGCCCTGAACTTCCTGGCCACCCTGGGCATCGCCGCCCTGGTCTTCGAGGGCCTCCTCGGCTACAGCGGCACCGACCCCTCCATCCCGCTGTACGGGTTCGTGTTCCTGGTCGCCCTCGGGGTGGACTACAACATCTTCCTGATGACCAGGGTCCGCGAGGAGACCCTGCTGCACGGCAACCGGATGGGCGTGCTCAAGGGCCTGACCGCCACCGGCGGGGTGATCACCTCGGCCGGGGTGGTGCTGGCCGCCACCTTCGCGGCGCTGGTGGTGATCCCGCTGTCCTTCCTGGTGCAGATCGCCTTCATCGTCGCCTTCGGCGTGCTCATGGACACCGTCCTCGTGCGCTCCCTGCTCGTCCCGGCCCTCGCCAGGGACATCGGGCCGGCCGTGTGGTGGCCCAGCGCGCTGAGCCGCCGCGGCGAGGAGGCGCAGACACGGCCCGGAGGGGACCGGGAGGGACGCCCCGCGCCGGATGCCGGGTAGCGTTACGGCGCAGGACAGATCGGCAGGTGCCCCGGTCGGGGCGGGAAGGATGACGCGCGATGCGGGCCCGGGTCGTCACGGCACAGGAAGGCACGGGGTAGCGGCCTCATGCACATCGTCATCATGGGATGCGGGCGCGTGGGCGCCGCGCTCGCCCGGACCCTGGAACAGCGGGGTCACACGGTTGCGATCATCGACCGGGACGAGGCGGCCTTCCGCCGCCTCGGCTCCTCCTTCGGCGGGCGCCGGGTGGAGGGGATCGGCTTCGACCGCGACACCCTGCGCGAGGCGGGGATAGAGGAGGCCGGGGCGTTCGCCGCCGTCAGCAGCGGCGACAACTCCAACATCATCGCCGCCCGCGTGGCGCGCGAGATGTTCGGCGTGGAGAACGTGGCCGCCCGCATCTACGACCCCCGCCGCGCCGAGGTCTACCAGCGGCTGGGGATCCCGACCGTCGCCACGGTCCGCTGGACGGCCGACCAGATGCTGCGGCGGCTCCTGCCCTCCGGGGCGGAGCCGCTGTGGCTGGACCCGACCGGCGGCGTCCAGCTCGCCGAGGTGCACGCCTCCACCGCCTGGGTCGGGCACCGGGTGAGCCGTCTGCAGCAGGAGACGGGCACCCGGGTCGCCTTCATCACCAGGCTGGGCGAGGCGATGCTGCCCACTTCCGACACGGTGATCCAGGAGGGCGATCTGGTGCACGTGATGATGCGCTGCGACCGGGTCGGCGACGTGGAGGCCGCGTTCTCGCGCGGCCCCGAGGGAGAGGCACGATGAGGGTCGCGATCGCCGGGGCCGGCGCGGTGGGACGTTCCATCGCCGGGGAACTGCTGGAGAACGGCCACGAGGTGCTGCTGATCGACAAGGCGCCCGGCGCCATCTCGGTGGAGCAGGTGCCGCAGGCCGAGTGGCTGCTGGCCGACGCCTGCGAGATCACCTCGCTGGACGAGGCCGCCCTCCAGCGCTGCAACGTCGTGATCGCCGCGACCGGCGACGACAAGGTCAACCTCGTGGTCTCCCTGCTGGCCAAGACGGAGTACGCCGTACCGAGGGTCGTGGCGCGGGTGAACCACCCCAAGAACGAGTGGCTGTTCAACGAGTCCTGGGGCATCGACGTGGCCGTCTCGACCCCGCGGCTGATGTCCGCGCTGGTCGAGGAGGCCGTCAGCGTCGGCGATCTGGTGCGGCTGCTGCGCTTCAGCCAGGGCGACGCCAACCTGGTCGAGCTGACCCTGCCCCCCGAGTCGGCGCTGGCCGGCACGCGGGTGGGCGAGGTGCGGTGGCCCGAGGACACCGCGCTGGTGACGATAATCCGCGGCAGCAGGGTCCTCACCCCGGGCCCGGAGGACGCGCTGGAGCCGGGCGACGAGCTGCTGTTCGTCGCCGCCCAGTCCCGCGAGGAGCAGCTGGAGGAGCTGCTGTCGGTGCGCAGGGAGCCGGAGGACGACTCCCGGTAGCGGCGGGCTCCGTACGGGAGGGCGGCGGCCCCGGTCGGTGGACCGGGGCCGCCGCCCTCTTCCGTGTGCCGGACGGCCTCCGCGGGGCCGCGGGGACTCAGGAGTCCGTCCGCGCCTCGCCCGCCACGCGCTCGCGTTCCCGCTCCTTCTTCCTCTCCGCCTCCGCGGCCTCCTCCGCCTCCATCTCGGCGATCACGTCGATCGGCGGCGGGGCCTTGGCCAGGAAGACGTAGGTCAGGTAGACGCACAGCAGCAGCGGCGGGATGCCGAGCGCCACCTTCACCCAGCCGAGCTGGGTGGCGTCGCCCCAGAAGTAGATCGGGAAGAGGATGGCCGACTTGGCCAGCAGGACGATGCCCCAGGCCCAGGTCGCCTTGGTGTAGGCCGCCAGGCGCCCGGGGTTGCGGGTGCGCCAGGATAGGTTCTCGCGCATCAGCGGCCCGAGCAGCACCCCGATCAGCGGGAAGCGCAGCATCGCCGAGAGGCAGTACGCGACCGCCAGCCCCAGGGTGTAGAGCATGCCCGGCAGGTAGAAGTTCTTGGCGTCGCCCGACATCATCGCGAAGACCGCGCCGATCCCGACCCCGAAGACGCCGCTGAAGGCGTGCTTGAGGGTCTCGCGCCGCACCAGGCGGGCCAGCGCGAGCAGGACGCTCAGGCCCAGGGCTGCGACGGCCGCGAGGTGGATGTCCCGCCTGATCGTGTAGACCAGCACGAAGACCAGCCCGGGCACGGTGGTGTCCACCATGCCCCGCACCCCGCCGAACGCCTCCATCAGCGCCTTGTCCGTGACCGTCGGACCGGGCGCGCCGGCCTCGGCCACGGGCCCGGTCCCGTCCACGCCGGCGGCCGGCTTGTCGAGAGAGGTCACCCGTTACTCCTGTCCGCTGTCCTGTCCGATGGGTCGCAGCTCGTACTTGGGGTTGAACAGCACCGGACGGCCGCGGTTCATCGCGATCCGCCCGTGGGCGATCAGCCTGCGGCCCGGTTCTATGCCCGCGATGGACCGGCGGCCGAGCCACACGACGTCCAGCGGGGCGGACCCGTCGAACAGCTCCGCCTCCAGGGCGGGCACGCCGGCCCTGGGGCGCTGTGTCACCGTGCGCAGCGTACCGGTCACCGTGACGATCTGCCGGTCGCCGCAGTCGCAGATGCGTGTGCAGCCGCTCTCCTCGGTGTCCTGCCGGAGTTCGGCGGAGAGCAGATCCTCCTGGGAGGAGGCCAGACGCCCGAGGAGGCGCCGCAGCCGGCCGCCCCTGTCGAGTCGGGTAACGCCACTCATACGGCCAGCCTACCCGCGCCCGTCACCCCCGGTAATGCCCCGGAGGGCCCCGGAAGCGGATGTGACCGAAGGCTCCTCCCCGGTGCCCCCCGGGCCCTCCAACGGGCCCTCCGGCCGGCCCAGACCCCGCGGCGCGCACCGGGCTCACGGTCCGCCGTGCCCGGCGGTGGACGGCGGGCGGCAGGCCGCGCGGTGCGGGCGGG
>NZ_JAKMAY010000323.1:0-5862 GCF_022015835.1 Streptomyces sp. ICN903
CCCCGTGGCCGTCCGCCCCCGCCGTGCTCCCTACGAGCCACTCCTTAGCCCGAGGAGAGTGCACCATCAACGCGTCCAGCAGTCCTCCCGCCGTCGAACTGACCGGGATCACCAAGCGCTTCCCCGGTGTCGTCGCCAACCACGACATCCACATGTCCGTCCGCAAGGGGACCGTGCACGCCATCGTCGGCGAGAACGGCGCGGGCAAGTCGACCCTGATGAAGATCCTCTACGGCATGCAGAAGCCGGACGAGGGCACCATCGCCGTCGACGGCCAGGAGGTCGCCTTCTCCGACCCCGGCGACGCCATCGCCCGCGGCATCGGCATGGTCCACCAGCACTTCATGCTGGCCGACAACCTCACCGTCGCGGAGAACACCGTCCTGGGCAGCGAGAAGCTGTACGGGATCGGCGCGAAGGCCCGTGCCCGGATCAGGGAGATCTCCGAGGCCTACGGCCTGGGCATCCGCCCCGACGCCATGGTGGAGGACCTCGGGGTCGCCGACCGGCAGCGCGTGGAGATCCTCAAGGTCCTCTACCGCGGCGCCCGCATCCTCATCCTCGACGAGCCGACCGCCGTGCTCGTGCCGCAGGAGGTGGACGCGCTCTTCGCCAACCTCCGCGAGCTGAAGGCGGAGGGACTGACCGTCATCTTCATCTCGCACAAGCTGGGCGAGGTGCTCTCGGTCGCCGACGACATCACCGTCATCCGGCGCGGCACCACCGTCGCCTCCGTCGCCCCCGGCGACGTCACCGTCAAGCAGCTCGCCGAGCTGATGGTCGGCGCCGAGCTGCCCTCCCCGGAGACCCGCGACTCCACCGTCACCGACACCCCCATGCTGAGGGTGGACGGCCTCACCCTCACCGGCCACGACCCGGTCGACGGCGCCCGCACCATCCTGGACGACGTCTCCTTCACCATCCACAAGGGTGAGGTGCTGGGCCTGGCCGGTGTGGAGGGCAACGGCCAGACCGAGCTGATCGAGGCGCTGGTCGGCATCCGCCACGCCGACGGCGGGACCATCGTCCTCGGCGACGAGGACGTCACCGCCTGGCCCACCCGCCGACGCCGCGAGGGCGGTGTCGGCTACATCCCCGAGGACCGCCACCGCCACGGGCTGCTGCTGGAGTCCCCCCTGTGGGAGAACCGCATACTCGGGCACGTCACCGAGCCCCCCAACAGCAAGGGGCCCTGGCTGGACATCAAGGCCGCCCGCGCCGACACCGAGCGGATCGTCGCCGAGTACGACGTGCGCACCCCCGGCATCGACGTCACCGCGGCCTCCCTGTCCGGCGGCAACCAGCAGAAGCTGATCGTGGGCCGCGAGATGAGCCACGAGCCCCGGCTCCTGATCGCCGCCCACCCCACGCGCGGCGTGGATGTCGGCGCGCAGGCGCAGATCTGGGACCAGATCCGCACCGCGCGCCGCGCCGGCCTGGCCGTCCTGCTGATCTCCGCCGACCTCGACGAGCTGATCGGCCTGTCCGACACCCTGCGCGTGATGTACCGCGGCCGACTGGTCGCCGACGCCGACCCCGCCACGATCACCCCTGAGGCCCTGGGCTCCGCCATGACCGGCGCGGCCTCCGGCCGTCTCGACGACGAGGCGGCGGTCGAAGCCGCCGCCGCAGCCGCCGACGGGACCGCCGCCACGGGCCGGGACGGGGGAGAGGACCGATGAAGAAGTTCGACAAGGACCGGGTGGTCCTGGCCCTCGGCGGGCCGGTGCTGGCCATCGTCGTCGCCGTGCTGCTGACCTCGGTGGTGCTGGTCGCCTCCGGTCTCAACCCCGTCCAGCCGTACGTGCTGATGGCCGAGTACGCGATGCACGCCGACATCCAGGTGCTCATCGTCAACCAGGCCGCCACGTACTACCTGGCGGCGCTCGCGGTGGCCGTCGGCTTCCGCATGAACCTGTTCAACATCGGGGTCGACGGGCAGTACCGGCTCGCCGCGATGGCCGCCGCCGTCGTCGGCGCCTCGGTCACCCTGCCCGGCCCCCTGCACATCGTGCTGATCCTGGTCGTCGCGATGCTGGTGGGCGGCTTCTGGGCCGGTATCGCGGGCATCCTGAAGACCACCCGCGGGGTGAGCGAGGTCGTCTCGACGATCATGCTCAACTCCATCGCCACCAGCATCATCGCCTACCTCGTCCTGCCCGCCCAGTTCGGCGAGCAGCGCGGCAACAACCTCACCACCGGGCAGATCCCCCAGTCGGGCTGGTTCCCCGGCATCGACCTGGGCGCGGCCGGCGAGATCTACGGCTTCACCGCCGTCGCCGCCCTGTGCGGCCTGCTGTACTGGCTGGTCCTGAACCGCACCCGGTTCGGCTTCGACCTGCGCGCCACCGGCGCCAGCCCCAGCGCCGCCTCCGCCAGCGGCGTCGACGCCAGGCGCATGGTGCTCACCAGCATGCTGATCTCCGGCGCGGTCGCCGGCCTGGCCGGCATGCCCGTACTGCTCGGCGACGCCCACACCTACAGCCTGGACTTCCCCGCGGGCGTGGGCTTCACCGGCATCACCATCGCCCTGCTCGGCCGCAACCACCCCCTCGGCATAGCCTTCGGAGCGCTGCTCATCGCCTTCCTCGACAAGGCGTCGCCGACGCTCGACTACAACGGCTACGAGAAGGAGATCGCCACGATCATGCAGGGCCTGATCGTGATGGCGGTCGTCATCAGCTACGAGTCCGTGCGCCGCTACGGCCTGCGCCGCCAGCAGCAGAAGGTCGGCGAGGAACTCGCCGCCGAGGCCGCCGCCGCAGGCGAGGGCGACGGCACCGGTCCGAAGAACCGCAAGGAGGTGTCGGCATGAGCACCGTCCTCGACAAGCGGCCGGCCGCACAGCAGCCGAAGAAGCCCGTCCGCCGCCGGCTGACCCTGGCCGAGTGGATGCTCGTGATCGCGGGCCTGCTGGTGCTCGTCTCCGCCGTGCGGCTGATCACCGGGGCCCACGGCATCACCTCCGTCGGACAGACCTCCGCCGCCCTGCGGCTGGCCGTCCCCATCGGACTGGCCGGACTGGGCGGCCTGTGGGCCGAGCGGGCCGGTGTGATCAACATCGGTCTGGAGGGCATGCTGATCCTGGGCACCTGGTTCGGCGCCTGGGCCGGCGTCCAGTGGGGCCCGTGGACGGGCGTGGTCATGGGCATCGTCGGCGGCGCGCTGGGCGGTCTGCTGCACGCGATCGCCACCGTCAGCTTCGGCGTCAACCACATCGTCTCCGGTGTGGCCATCAACATCCTCGCCGTCGGCGCCACCCGCTACCTGTCCAGCTTCACCTTCGCCGAGATGGAGAGCGGCACCAGCAAGCAGTCCCCGCCCATCGAGTCGATAGGCCAGATCACCGTCCCCGGGCTGTCCGACGCGATGGCGACGCTCAACGCCAAGCACTGGTTCGTCGTCTCCGACGTCGCCGGGCTCGTGGGCGGACTGGTCACCAACCTCTCCCTGCTGACGATCGTGGCCGTCGCCATGATCCCGCTCAGCCGGTGGGTGCTGTGGAACACCGGCTTCGGCCTGCGGCTGCGCTCCTGCGGCGAGAACCCGATCGCGGCCGAGAGCCTGGGCGTCAACGTCTACAAGTACAAGTACATCGCCGTGATGATCTCCGGCGGCTTCGCCGGCATGGGCGGCGCGTTCCTCGCCGAGGTCGCCTCCAACATCTACCTGGAGGGCCAGACCGGCGGACGCGGCTACATCGGCCTCGCCGCGATGATCTTCGGCAACTGGATGCCGGGCGGCCTCGCCCTGGGCGCCGGCCTGTTCGGCTACACCGACAGCCTCAACCTGCGCGGCGGAGGCCAGAACGTCCACGCCCTGCTCCTGCTGCTGGCGATCCTGCTGGTCCTGGCCACCGCCTGGGCGGTCTACCGGAAGAAGTACCTGACCGGCGCGGTCGCGGCGGCCTGCGGCCTGGTGCTGTTCGTCTGGTACTCCTCGGTGGACGAGGTGCCCAGCCAGTTCGTCAGCGCCGCCCCGTACGTCGCCACGCTGCTGGTGCTGGCCATGTCCGCGCAGCGGCTGCGGATGCCCAAGGCCAACGGGCACGCCTACCGGAAGGGCGAGGGCAAGTAGTGAGCGACTCCCCTGCGACCAGCGCCGGCCGGGCCGACTGGCCGGCGCTGCGGGAGCGGGCCCGGGAGCTGATGTCCCGGGCCTACGTCCCGTACTCCAAGTACCCGGTCGGCGCCGCCGCGCTGGTGGACGACGGCCGGATCGTCGGCGGCTGCAACGTGGAGAACGCCTCCTACGGTGTCGGGCTGTGCGCCGAGTGCGGCCTGGTCTCGGAGCTGGCCGCCACCGGCGGCGGCCGGCTGGTGGCCTTCACCTGCTGCGACGGCCGCGGCGAGATCCTCATGCCCTGCGGCCGCTGCCGCCAGCTGCTGTGGGAGCACGGCGGTCCGGACCTGGCGGTCGACACCGCCTCCGGCGTCCGGCCGCTGTCCGACCTCCTGCCGGACGCCTTCGGCCCCGAGCACCTCGCCGACGCGGACGGCCCCACCGGCTCCACCGGCCCCTGACCCGCGCCCGGCGCGCCCGACCCCCAAGGAGCAACACCCCCCGATGGACGCCATCTCCGTCATCCGCACCAAGCGCGACCGGGGCCGTCTCAGCGGCGCCCAGATCGACTGGGTCATCGACGCCTACACCCGCGGCGAGGTCGCCGACGAGCAGATGTCGGCCCTGGCCATGGCGATCCTGCTCAACGGCATGGAGCGCGAGGAGATCGCCCGCTGGACCGCCGCGATGATCGCCAGCGGCGAGCGGATGGACTTCTCCTCCCTGCCCCGCCCCACCGCCGACAAGCACTCCACCGGCGGCGTGGGCGACAAGATCACCCTGCCGCTGGCCCCGCTGGTCGCCGCCTGCGGCGCCGCCGTCCCCCAGCTCTCCGGCCGCGGCCTGGGCCACACCGGCGGAACGCTGGACAAGCTGGAGTCGGTCCCCGGCTGGCGGGCGCTGCTGAGCAACGACGAGATGATGGACGTCCTGCGTTCGGTCGGCGCGGTGATCTGCGCGGCCGGCGACGGACTGGCCCCGGCCGACAAGAAGCTCTACGCCCTGCGCGACGTCACCGGCACCGTCGAGGCGATCCCCCTGATCGCCTCCTCGATCATGTCCAAGAAGATCGCCGAGGGCACGGGCTCGCTCGTCCTGGACGTCAAGGTCGGCTCCGGCGCGTTCATGAAGAACCTGGGCGACGCCCGCGAACTGGCCTCCACCATGGTCGGGCTCGGCACCGACCACGGGGTGCGCACCGTCGCCCTGCTCACCGACATGTCCACCCCGCTCGGCCTGACCGCGGGCAACGCCCTGGAGGTCCGCGAGTCGGTGGAGGTCCTGGCCGGCGGCGGCCCGGCCGACGTCGTCGAGCTGACGCTGGCGCTGGCCCGCGAGATGCTCACCGCCGCCGGACTGCCGGACGCCGACCCCGCCAGGGCGCTCGCCGACGGCTCGGCCATGGACCACTGGCGCCGCATGATCGCCGCCCAGGGCGGCGACCCGGACGCGCCCCTGCCCGTCGCCCGCGAGCGGCACACCGTGGCGGCCTCCGCCTCCGGCGTCCTGACGAAGCTGGACGCGTACGCCGTCGGCGTCGCCGCCTGGCGCCTGGGCGCGGGCCGCGCCCGCAAGGAGGACCCGGTGCAGGCCGGGGCCGGGGTGGAGCTGCACGCCAAGCCCGGCGACCGCGTCACCGCCGGGGCCCCGCTGCTGACCCTCCACACCGACACCCCCGAGCGCTTCGACTACGCGCTCGAAGCGCTCACCGGCGACGCGATCGAGATCGCCGGGGACGCCGAGGGCACCGCCTTCGAGCCCACCCCCCTGATCCTCGACCGCATCGCCTGACACTCGCCC
>NZ_JAKMAY010000324.1:0-5859 GCF_022015835.1 Streptomyces sp. ICN903
CCGCCACCGCCTCCGCCACCGCCGCGGGCGGCAGCCGCTCCGGCGGCCGGGGCGTCGTCCCCGGCGCCGATGTCGCGGCCGCCCGCGGCTGGTCCATGCTGCGCGGCCGCCGAATCGGCGTGATCAGCAATCCCACCGGTGTACTGCGCGATACCGGGCACATCGTGGACTCCATGGCCGCGCGCAGCGAGCTGGAGATCGTCGGGGTGTTCGGCCCCGAGCACGGTTTCCGGGGCAGTGCGCAGGCGGGCGGATCCGAGCCGGAGTTCACCGACCCCCGCACCGGCCTGACGGTGTACGACGCGTACGGCGCGGACGCGGCGAAGCTGGCCGAGCTGTTCACCAGGGCCGGGGCGGACACGATCGTCTTCGACATCCAGGACGTCGGCGTCCGCTTCTACACCTACATCTGGACCATGTACAGCGCGATGGTCGCCGCCCGCTCCACCGGCGCCCGCTTCGTGGTGCTGGACCGGCCCAACCCGATCGGGCGGCGGGCCGACGGCCCGCTGATGACCGAGGAGTTCACCTCGGGCGTCGGCGCCGAGGTGATCATCCAGCAGCACGGGATGACGGTGGGCGAGCTGGCCCGCTACTTCAACGGCGAGCTGCTGCCCAAGGAGGGCGGGGGCGGGAAGCAGGCGGAGCTGGAGGTCGTGCCGGTACGCGGCTGGGACCCGTACTCCACCGCGCACGGCAGCGGCCTGCCCTGGGTGCCGCCCTCCCCGAACATGCCGACCCCGGACACCGCCGTGGTCTACGCCGGGACCGGGTACTTCGAGGGCACCAACCTCTCGGAGGGACGCGGCACCACCCGCCCGTTCGAGTTCGTCGGCGCACCGTACCTGGACCACCGCTACAGCGACCGGCTGAACGCGCGGAGGCTGCCGGGGGTGCGGTTCCGCGAGGGCTACTTCGTGCCGACCTTCGGCAAACACACCGGCGCCACCTGCGCGGGCGTCCAGATCCACGTCACCGATCCGCTCCGCTACGAGCCGGTCCCCACGGCGGTGGCGATGCTGGTGGAGGCGCGGCGGTACGAGGACTTCGCCTGGCGCCAGGACTCCTGGGACACCAGGCGCCCGTTCTGGATCGACAAGCTCTCCGGCTCCCCCAGGCTGCGGGAGATGATCGACGCGGGCAAGGACGTGGAGGAGATCACGGCCGCCTGGCGGGAGGAGGTGCGCGCCTTCGAGCGGGCGCGCCGCCCGTACCTGCTCTACCGCTGAGACCCCCGAGGGACGGGAGGCGGCCGGTCCGGTGCCCGGGCGCCGGGCCGGCCGTTCGGCGCGGTCGTTCGGCGCGGCCGTTCAGTCCAGCCGCTCGGCGAACGCCCGGTACGCCCGCTCGTCGAAGAGGACGAACCGGACCTCCTCGACCGACGTCCGCGCCGCCCGGACCGTCTCCACGGCGATGCGCGCGGCGTCCTCCGGCGGCCAGCCGTAGACACCGGTCGAGACGGCCGGGAAAGCGACCGTCCGCGCCCCGATCTCGTCGGCGATCCGGAGGGACTCCCGGTGGCAGGAGGCGAGCAGTTCCGAGCGGTCCTCCTCCCGGCTGAAGACCGGCCCCACGGTGTGGATCACCCAGCGTGCGGGCAGCCGTCCGGCCGTGGTGGCCACCGCCTGTCCGACCGGCAGGCCCCTGCCGTAGCGGGAGGCGCGCAGGGCCCGGCACTCGGCGAGGATCTCCGGTCCTCCCGCGCGGTGGATCGCCCCGTCGACGCCCCCGCCGCCCAGCAGGGAGGAGTTGGCGGCGTTGACCACCGCGTCGGCGGACTGCTCGGTGATGTCGCCCTGGACCAGGCGGATCGTGACCATGGGTCCATCCTGCCCGCTGCCGGGGCGGAACGGCACCAGGGCAGGAACGGCATCAGGCCATGGGCGGCATCAGGGCAGGGGGAGGCCGGCCGCCCACGCCAGGCCACCGAGCAGATGGCGCCGGAAGGCGGGATCGGCGTAGGCCTCGGGGCTGTGGCCCAGAGCGGTGTAGAACGAGCGTCCTCCGGTGTTCTCGTGGCACCACGCCAGCGGGTGGTCCTCCCCCATCCCACCGCCCTCGTAGGTGGACTCGTCGGCGGAGAGCAGCACCCTCACCCGGCCGCGCGGGCTGGCCCGGAAGTCGTACCACTCGTCGGTGAACGGCCAGGCGGTGTCCAGGTGCGCGGTGGCCGGATGCCCGCGGTCCTCCACCACCGCCACCCCCGGCTGGAGTTCGGGGTGCCTCTCGAAGCGGGCGCCCAGCAGTTCGCCGTACCAGGGCCAGTCGTACTCGGTGGTGGCCGCGGCGTGCACGCCGACGAAGGCGCCGCCGGCGGCGGCGTACCCCCGCAGCGCCTCGCGGCTGCCGGAGGTCAGCACATCACCGCTGGTGGAGAGGAAGACCACCGCGCGGCAGCCGCCCAGGGCGGCGGCGAGGACGCCGGGGTCCTCGGTGGCCTCGACGGTGAGGCCCAGACCGCCGCCGAGTTCGCGGAAGGCCTCGATCCCGTGCGGGATGGAGTCGTGCCGGTAGCCGGTGGTCCGGGTGAAGACGAGGATCCGTTCAGCGCTCATGCCCCCATGGTCCCCCGTCCCGGCACCGCGCCGGACTACGCTCGTCGGCATGCCAGCACGTATCAAGGATCTGGTCGTGGACGCCGCCGACCACCAGGCGCTCGCCGACTGGTGGTGCGCCGCGCTGGGCTACGAACGCCGCAGGCCACTGGGACAGCCTCCCCCGCCGACGGAGTGGGCGGTGGCCATCCACCATCCGCAGGACGCCGGGCCGGTGGTCTGGTTCAATCCGGTGCCGGATCCCAAGACCGGCCGGAACCGGGTGCGCTTCGACGTGTGGGGCGACACCGGCGAACTCCTCGCACTGGGCGCCACCATGGTGCGGCGGCATGACGAGGACACCGAGTGGGACGTCCTGGCCGATCCGGAGGGCAACGAGTTCGGCGTGTTCGCCCCGCGTGCCTCGGGACTCCACCTCTCGGGCGGAAGGACCACCCTGTGACGGGCGCCGCCGGCTACATACCCGGTGCGCCCGGCCCCGTACGGAGGCTCATCGACACGGTGGCGTGGGTGCATCTGCGCGGCGGGGTGATCCTGGGTGCCCGCACCCGCGGCAAGGACCTCTTCTACATCCCGGGCGGCAAACGCCACCCGGGGGAGAGCGACGAGCAGACCCTGCTGCGGGAGGTCGAGGAGGAGCTGACCGTGGCGATCGTGCCGGGCACGATCGCCCACGTGGGCACGTACGAGGCCCCGGTGGACGCGGCCACCCCTCAGGTGGTGGTGCGGATGGCCTGCTACACCGGCGACTACCGCGGCACGCTCGCCGCCGCCGGCGAGATCGAGGAGATCCGCCTGCTGTCGTACGCCGACCGCGATCTGGTGCCTCCGGTGGACCAGCTGGTCTTCGACGAGCTGTACGCCGCCGGGAAGCTGTCGTGACCGCTCCCGCCGTGGAACTGCGCGAGACCGTGCCCGGCGACCTGCCCTTCCTCTTCCGCTTCCAGCTCGATCCGGAGGCCAACCGGATGGCGGCCTTCACCGTCGCCGACCCCTCGGACCGCGCCGCCTTCGACGCCCGCTGGGAGCGGATCCTCGGCGATCCCGGGATCGTGAGCCGGACGGTGCTCGCCGACGGCGAGGTCGTCGGCAGCGCCGCGGTCCACCCCTGCCCCGACGGGCCGGGCGAGCACGAGGTCACCTACTGGATCGCCCGCGAGCACTGGGGCCGGGGCATCGCGGGGCGCGCGCTGGCCGCCCTTCTGGCAGAGCGTCCGCACCGGCCGCTGTACGCCCGCGCCGCCAGGGACAACCACCGCTCGCTGCGGGTCCTGGACAAGTGCGGCTTCGTGCGCTGCGGCGAGGAGGCCGGATACGCGGCGGCGCGCGGGGAGGTGGTGGAGGAGTACGTGCTGGTGCTGCGCTGAGGACGGCTCAGGCTGGGGCGGCCTCGACCGCTCCCGGTCCCGAGCCGGCCGGTCCTGCCGGTCCCGCCGGCTCGGGCCCTGCCGGTTCGGGCCCCGATGATCCGGGGAGGACGGCGTCGCGCCGCAGCAGGGCCGCGTAGCGTCCGTCGCGCGCGATGAGCTCGTCGTGGGTGCCGCGCTCGGCGATCCGGCCGCCGTCGAGGACGACGATCTGGTCGGCGTCGCGGATGGTCGACAGGCGGTGGGCGATCGTCAGCGTGGTGCGTCCCGCGGCCAGCGCGTCGACGGCCCGCTGGACCGCCTGCTCGGTGCGGGTGTCCAGGGCACTGGTGGCCTCGTCGAGGATGAGGACCGGCGGGTCGCGCAGAATGGTCCGGGCGAGGGCCAGACGCTGCTTCTCGCCTCCGGAGAAGCGGTATCCGCGCTCGCCGACGAGGGTGTCGTACCCCTCGGGCAGCGAGGCGATGTGCTCGTGGATCTGAGCGGCGCGGGCCGCGGCCTCGATCTCGGCGTCGGTGGCGCCGGGGCGGGCGAAGCGGAGGTTGTCGGCGACGGAGGCGTGGAAGAGGTAGGTCTCCTGCGACACCACGCCCACCGTCCGGGCCAGGGAGTCGAAGTCCAGCTCCCTCACGTCGACGCCGTCGATGGTGACCCGGCCCCCGGTGACGTCGTACAGCCTGGGCACCAGGTAGCTCAGCGTGCTCTTGCCGGATCCGGTGGCGCCGACGACGGCGAGGCTGCTGCCCGCCGGGACGGTCAGGTCGATGCCGCTGAGCGTGGGGGTGGCCGAGTCCGGGTCGTAGGAGAAGCTGACGTTCTCGAAACGGACCTCGCCGCGCGCCCGCCCCAGCCTCACGGGCCGGGCGGGCTCGGTGATGTCCACCGGCAGGTCCAGGTACTCGAAGATGCGCTGGAAGAGCGCGAGCGAGGTCTGCACCTGCACGCCGGTGCTCAGCAGTGAGACGGTCGGGCGCAGCAGGCCCTGCTGGAGGGTGACGAAGGCGACCAGGGTGCCGATGGAGAAGGCCGGGCCGCCCAGGTGGAGAAGCAGTCCGGCCGCCCAGTACAACAGCGCCGGGATGGCCGCCATGATGATGCCGATGACCGACATCCGCCAGCGTCCGGCCATGTTGGAGCGGATCTCCAGGTCCGCCAGCCGCTCCGACTCCTCGGAGAAGGACCGGGTGAGGGAGTCGGCCCGGCCCATGGTGCGGCCCAGCAGGATGCCGCTGACCGACAGCGACTCGGTCACCATCGCCGACATCGCCGCCATCTGCTTCTGCCGCCGGGTGGCGATCTTCTTGCGCTCCCGGCCCACCCTGCGGCTTATCCAGACGAACAGCGGCATCAGCAGCAGGGAGACGAGGGTGAGCCGCCAGTCCAGCACCAGCATCGCCACGATCGTCGCCACCACGCTGGTGAGGTTGGAGACCAGGGAGGTCGCGGTGGAGGTGACCGTGGCCTGCATCCCACCGATGTCGTTGGCGATACGGGACTGGACCTCGCCGGTGCGGGTGCGGGTGAAGAACGCCAGGGGCATCCGCTGGAGCTTGGCGTAGACCCCGGTGCGCAGGTCGTGCATGACGTGCTGGCCGACGGTGGTGCTGATCAGCGTCTGGAGGACGTTGAAGACACTGGTCAGCACCGCCGTGGCGATCATGCCGAGGGCCAGCAGGGACAGCAGGCCGGTGCGCTGCTCGGGGATGGCCACGTCGAGGATCTCGCGCAGCAGGAACGGCGAGGCCACCGACACCAGCGAGGAGGCGCCGACCAGCAGTCCGACCACGGCCAGCCGCCCCCGGTAGGGGCGGAAGAGGCGCAGGATGCGGCGGATCTGGGCGGGCGGCTGCGGCTCGCCCTTCTCCCTGCGCGGTGGGGTCCAGTCGGGTTCGTCGCGGTGCAATGCGCTCCTTCGGCGGTCGGCGGTCGGCGGGGGC
>NZ_JAKMAY010000325.1:0-5854 GCF_022015835.1 Streptomyces sp. ICN903
CCCGCCGTCCCCCCCTCCGGCGGGCGGCTGCCCCCCGGGGAGGGGCCGTCGGATAGCCTGACGTCAGGTCTCTTGATGTAGAGATACGTTGGAGACCCAGCCGCCACTGTCAGGTAAACGGAGACCGCCATGACCCGCACTCCCGTCAATGTCACCGTCACCGGCGCCGCCGGCCAGATCGGCTACGCGCTGCTGTTCCGCATCGCCTCCGGCCAGCTGCTGGGCCCGGACGTGCCGGTCGCGCTGCGCCTCCTGGAGATCCCGCAGGGTCTCAAGGCCGCCGAGGGCACCGCGATGGAGCTGGACGACTGCGCCTTCCCGCTGCTCAGCGGCATCGAGATCACCGACGACCCGAACAGGGCGTTCGACGGCGCCAACGTCGCGCTCCTGGTCGGCGCCCGCCCGCGCACCAAGGGCATGGAGCGCGGCGACCTGCTGGAGGCCAACGGCGGCATCTTCAAGCCGCAGGGCAAGGCCATCAACGACCACGCCGCGGACGACATCAAGGTCCTGGTCGTGGGCAACCCGGCCAACACCAACGCCCTGATCGCCCAGGCCGCCGCCCCGGACGTACCGGCCGAGCGCTTCACCGCCATGACCCGCCTGGACCACAACCGGGCCCTGTCGCAGCTCGCGAAGAAGACCGGCACCCCGGTGTCGGAGATCCGCCGCCTCACCATCTGGGGCAACCACTCGGCCACCCAGTACCCGGACGTCTTCCACGCCGAGGTCGCGGGCAAGAACGCCGCCGAGGCCGTGAACGACGAGAAGTGGCTGGCCGAGGAGTTCATCCCGACCGTCGCCAAGCGCGGCGCCGCCATCATCGAGGCCCGGGGCGCCTCCTCGGCCGCCTCCGCCGCCAACGCCGCCATCGACCACATCCACACCTGGGTCAACGGCACCCCGGAGGGCGACTGGACCTCCATGGGCATCCCCTCGGACGGCTCCTACGGCGTTCCCGAGGGCCTGATCTCCTCCTTCCCGGTCACCTGCTCCGGCGGGAAGTACGAGATCGTCCAGGGACTGGAGATCAACGAGTTCTCGCGCGCGCGCATCGACGCCTCCGTGAAGGAGCTGGAGGAGGAGCGCGAGGCCGTCCGCGGTCTCGGCCTCATCTGATCCGGCCCCGCTCCGGCTCCGCGCCGGCCCCGCGCCGGCCCTGCCCCGGAGCGTCCGCGCACCCGTAGGCCCCGGCTCTTTCGAGCCGGGGCCTACGGCGTTCCGGCACCGGGCCGCTCCCCGTGCTCGGACAGACGCGTCACGTAGTGCCCGCAATGTCCTCCATATCCGCTCATCACCTTAAATCCATTCACATAGAGGCAAGATGATCATGGTTTCATGTGTGAACCATGCCACTTGTCATGGATTAAAAGATTGAATTCCTCGGTACGGGGCATGGGACCGGGTCGCTCGGCCCGCCGGGCGGCAAGAGCACCATGCGAGGAAGGCAGTACGGAACGTGTCGGCAATCGAGACCATGCACATCGACGGGGAGTGGCGCCCCTCCCTCTCCGGAAGAACCAGGGAGGTCCTCGACCCCGCCGACGCGACGGTGCTCGCGGTCGTCTCCGAGGGCGGCGCCGAGGACGTCGACGCCGCCGTCGAGGCCGCCCGCCGCGCCTTCGACACCGGCGTCTGGCCGCGCACCCCCGTCGCCGAACGGGCGGCGCTGCTGCGGCGCACCGCCGACCTCCTCCAGCGGGACCGCGAGCAGATCGCGCTCACCGAGTCCATGGACACCGGCAAGACCATCGAGGAGGGCCGCGTCGACGTCGACGACGTCACCGCCGCCTTCCGCTACTTCGCCGACCAGGCCGTGAACACCTCCGGCGGACGCGTGGTGGACGCGGGCAGCCCGGACGTGCACAGCGTCGTCGTCCACGAACCGGTCGGCGTCTGCGCGCTGATCACCCCCTGGAACTACCCGCTGCTCCAGGCGAGCTGGAAGATCGCCCCGGCGCTGGCCGCGGGCAACACCTTCGTCGTCAAGCCCAGCGAGATCACCCCGCTGTCCACCGTCCACCTGATCCGGCTGCTGACCGAGGCGGGCCTGCCCGCGGGCGTGGCGGGCCTGGTCACCGGCGCGGGCGACCCGGTCGGCGCCCGCCTGTCGGAGCACCCCGGCGTGGACCTGGTCTCCTTCACCGGCGGCCTGGCCAGCGGCACCAAGGTGGCCGCCGCCGCGGCCGCCACGGTCAAGAAGGTCGCCCTGGAACTCGGCGGCAAGAACCCCAACGTCGTGTTCGCCGACGCCTGCGCCACCGAGGAGGGCTTCGACACCGCCGTCGACCAGGCACTCAACGCCGCCTTCGTCCACAGCGGCCAGGTCTGCTCGGCCGGCGGGCGCCTGATCCTGGAGGAGTCCGTCCACGACCGCTTCGTCACCGAACTCGCCCGCCGCGCCCGCCGCATCCGGCTCGGCCGCGGCACCGAGCCCGGCGTCGAGTGCGGCCCGCTCGTCTCCCAGCAGCAGCTCGACAAGACCGAGGAGTACGTCGCCTCCGCGGTCGCCGAGGGCGCCGTCGTGCGCTGCGGCGGAGAGCGCCCCGGGCCCTCCGACGCACTCCCGGCCACCGGCTACTTCTACCCGCCGACCGTCCTGGACCGCTGCGACCGCACGATGCGCGTGGTGCGCGAGGAGGTCTTCGGCCCGGTTGTGACGGTGGAGACCTTCCGCACCGAGGACGAGGCCGTGGCCCTGGCCAACGACACCGAGTACGGCCTGGCCGGCGCCGTCTTCTCCGCCGACACCGCCCGCGCCCGCCGGGTCGCCGCCCGGCTGCGCCACGGCACCGTGTGGATCAACGACTACCACCCCTACCTGCCGCAGGCGGAGTGGGGCGGCTTCGGCCGCTCCGGCGTGGGACGCGAACTCGGCCCCTCCGGGCTGGAGGAGTACCGCGAGACCAAGCACGTCTACGAGAACCTGCGCCCCGCGCCGGTGCGCTGGTTCGCCGGCTGACGCGCCCCGCACCAGCGCCCGGGCGCCTCCACGCGCCCCAGCTCACTCCCGAGCGCCCCGCTCAAGCCCGCGCATCCCTGACGCAACACCCTGTAGGAGCACCACCTTCATGCCCAGCAACACCACCTACGACTACGTGGTGATCGGCGGCGGTACGGCCGGCTCGGTGATCGCCTCCCGGCTCGCCGAGGACCCCGGCACCACCGTCGCCATCATCGAGGGCGGCCCCTCCGACGTCGACCGCCCCGACGTACTGACCCTGCGCCGCTGGCTCGGCCTGCTCGGCGGCGACCTCGACTACGACTACCCCACCACCGAGCAGCCACGCGGCAACTCCCACATCCGGCACAGCCGGGCGCGCGTGCTCGGCGGCTGCTCCTCGCACAACACCCTGATCTCCTTCAAGCCGCTGCCCTCGGACTGGCAGGAGTGGGAGGACGCCGGGGCGAGCGGCTGGAACGCCATCGCGATGGAGCCCTACTACCACCGGCTGCGCAACAACATCGTCGCCGTCGACGAGAAGGACCGCAACGCCATCGCCCGCGACTTCGTCGACGCGGCCCAGGCGGCCCTCGGCGTACCGCGAGTGGAGGGCTTCAACGCCAGGCCGTTCACCGAGGGCGCCGGCTTCTTCGACCTCGCGTACCACCCGGAGACCAACAAGCGCTCCTCCGCCTCCGTCGCCTACCTCCACCCCCACATGGAGGCCGGCGACCGGCCCAACCTGGAACTGTGGCTGGAGACCTGGGCGTACCGCCTTCGGTTCGGCGGGGACGACGGCCGCCGCGTCACCGGCGTCCACGTCCGCACCGCCGACGGCGAGGAGACGCTGGTGACCGCCCGGTGCGAGGTCGTGCTGTGCGCGGGAGCGGTGGACACCCCCCGGCTGCTGCTGCACTCCGGCGTCGGACCGGCCGGCGATCTGGAGGCCCTGGGCATCCCGGTCGTCCACGACCTGCCGGGCGTCGGCGAGAACCTGCTGGACCACCCCGAGTCGGTCATCGTCTGGGAGACCGACGGCCCCATCCCCGAGAACTCGGCGATGGACTCCGACGCGGGCCTGTTCGTCCGCCGGGACCCCAAGTCCCCCGGCCCCGACCTGATGTTCCACTTCTACCAGATCCCCTTCACCGACAATCCCGAGCGGCTGGGCTACGAACGCCCCGCCCACGGCGTGTCGATGACCCCCAACATCCCCAAGCCCCGCAGCCGCGGCCGGCTCTACCTCACCAGCGCCGACCCCTCGGTCAAACCGGCCCTGGACTTCCGCTACTTCACCGACGCCGAGGACTACGACGCCCGCACCCTCGTCGACGGCATCCGCATCGCCCGCGAGATAGCGAGGACCGCGCCGCTGGACTCCTGGCTCAAGCGGGAGGTCTGCCCCGGCCCGGACATCACCTCCGACGAGGAGCTGAGCGAGTACGCCCGCAAGGTCGCCCACACCGTCTACCACCCCGCCGGCACCTGCCGGATGGGCGCGGCCGACGACGAACTGGCCGTCGTGGACCCGAAGTTGCGTATCCGCGGCCTGGACGGCGTCCGCATCGCCGACGCCTCGGTCTTCCCCACCATCCCCGCCGTCAACCCCATGATCGGCGTGCTGATGGTCGGCGAGAAGGCCGCCGACCTGCTCCGCGACGACCGTCCCGAGACCGGCCGGCGGCCCGGCGACGAGTCCGACGACACCACGACACCGGGAGATGCCGCGTGACCGCAGCCCCAGCCAACCCGCCAACGCCCGACACCGCGACGCCGCAGGCCGGCGACCCGGTGTTCTCCGTCCGGAACCTGTGGAAGGTCTTCGGCCCCAAGGCCGGCCGCGTCCCCGGCGACACATCCCTGACCGGGCTGTCCGCCGCCGAGGTGCGCGAGCGCACCGGCTGCACCGCCGCCGTCCGCGACGTCTCCTTCGACGTCGCCCGCGGTGAGGTCTTCGTCGTCATGGGCCTGTCCGGCTCCGGCAAGTCCACCCTGGTGCGCTGCCTGACCCGGTTGATCGAACCCACCGCCGGCACCCTCCACATCGACGGCGAGGACGTCCTGGCCATGGACCGGGCCCGGCTGCGGCAACTGCGCCGCACCCGCGCCGCCATGGTCTTCCAGCACTTCGGCCTGCTGCCGCACCGCACCGTCACCGACAACGTCGCCTACGGCCTGGAGATCCAGGGCGTGGGCAGGGCCGAACGCCGCGCCCGCGCCGCCGAGATGATCGAGAAGGTCGGCCTCGCCGGACTCGGCGAGCGCCGCCCCGGCCAGCTCTCCGGCGGCCAGCAGCAGCGCGTCGGACTGGCCCGCGCACTCGCCGTCGACCCCGAAGTCCTGCTGTTCGACGAGCCGTTCAGCGCGCTCGACCCGCTGATCCGCCGCGACATGCAGGAGGAGGTCATCCGGCTCCACCGAGAGGAGGGCCGCACGATGGTCTTCATCACCCACGACCTGTCCGAGGCACTGCGCATCGGCGACCGCATCGCGCTGATGCGCGATGGCGAGATCGTCCAGCTCGGCACCCCCGAGGAGATCGTCGCCGCACCGGCCGACGACTACGTGCGCGACTTCGTCCGCGACGTTCCGCGCGAGCAGGTCATCTCCGTGCGCCGCGCGATGCGCCCGGCACTGGCCGGCGAGGCCGACACCGGTGTGGCCCTCGCCCCCGGCACGGTCGTCGCCGAGGCGATCGAGGCCGTGGCGCGCAGCGGCGAACACGTCCGCGTGACGGAGGACGGCCGCACCCTCGGCGTCGTCGACCACGCCCGGCTGCTGGCCGTCGTCGCCGGACTGGACGCGGGCACGGCCCCGGACACGGACCCGGACCCCGGCGGCTCCCATACCACCGGCGGGGAGGTGGCCGCCGTATGACGACCGCCACCCCCGCCCCCTCCTCCCGTACCC
>NZ_JAKMAY010000326.1:0-5832 GCF_022015835.1 Streptomyces sp. ICN903
CCCCCGCGTCCACCCCCGCCCCTTCAACCGGTACGGGCAGACCTTCGTGCCGCTGACCCGCAGCCTGGGCGGCCTGCACGCCTACAAGCAGATCATGCCCGCCGGATACGGCAAGGGGAGGCGGCCCGAGCAGCAGACGCACGAAGGCTACGAGTGGCTCTACGTCCTGTCCGGGCGGCTGCGGCTGCTCCTGGGCGAGCACGATCTCGTCCTGGGGGCGGGAGAGGCCGCCGAGTTCGACACCCGCACCCCCCACGGCCTGGCGAACGCGGGGGAGCGGCCGGTCGAGTTCATCAGCATCTTCGGGCCGCAGGGCGAGCGGATGCACGTACGCGCCCGGCCCTCGGAGGACGCGGGCTAGCGGCCCGCGCGCACCCGGAGGTCCGGCGCGGGCACGGGGCCGGTTCCGGGTCGGTTCGCGGCGAATCCCCGGCGGCCCGGCACAGGATCTGCTCGCGGGCCCGTGCCGGTCAGCGGCCGCCGGGTGCCGGGCGCCGGGAAGGCGAGCGCCGGTCCTCGATATCGGCCCAGCGGTCCCCGTAGACGGCTCGGACGACCCCCGGATCCCGCAGGAAGTCGTGCGGGAAGCCCAGGGAGACCGCGCTCACCTCGTCGAGCCGCTCCACGGCCTCGGCGCCGAGCTCGACGCCGAGGCAGCCGAGGTTCTCGGTGAGCTGACGCTCCCCTGTCGCACCGATGATCGGGACAACGCCGCCGGGCCGGGTGCGCAGCCAGGCCAGCGCCACCTGCGCCGGATTCCAGCCGCCCTGCTCGGCGATCTCCAGCACCGCGGTGACGATCTCCTCCTCCCCGCGGTCCGTCTCCCGGCCCTCGGCCTGCGTGCCGAGCCTGCCCGTCCCGCCTCGGCGGTACTTTCCGGTGAGCCTGCCGCCCGCGAGCGGCCCCCATGCCATCACGGTCATGCCGAACGCGCTTGCCTGCGGAAGCAGCTCGCGTTCGGGGGTGCGCTCCAGCAGGTTGTAGCGCAGCTGGGAGCCGGCGAAAGCGGTCCAGCCGCGCAGCTCGGCCAGGGTGTTCGCCCGCGCGATCTCCCAGGCGGGCCAGTCGGAGACGCCGATGTAGAGCACCTTCCCGGCCCGTACCAGATCGTCCAGTGCCCGCATGACCTCCTCCACGGGGGTGAAGTCGTCCCGTGCGTGGACCCACAGCACGTCGAGGCGGTCCGTACGCAGCCGGTTCAGGCTCGCCTCCACCGAACGCACCAGATTCATGCGGTGGTTGCCCGACGCGTTCACATCGCCCTCGCGGGTCGCGCAGGTGTACTTCGAGGCCAGGACGAAGTCGTTCCGGCGCCCGTCGAGCAGCTCGCCGAGCACGGTCTCGGAGTTGCCCTCGCAGTAGACGTCGGCGGTGTCGACGAAGTTTCCTCCCGCGTCCGCGTAGGCATCGACGATGCGCCGGCTCGTCCCCTTGTCGGCGCCCCATCCCCCGCCGCCGCCGATGGTCATGGCCCCCAGAGCCAGCTCGCTCACTCGCAGACCGGTCCTGCCGAACAGCGTGTAGCGCATGGCGCTCCCCTTCGCGTCAGTCCTGTGCCGAGAACCCGTGACGGCCTCGGGCCGGACCCTACGAGCTGGAGCGGACTCCAGCGCAAACCACCGGCGGTGGCCGGGCGGCGCTCCGCCGCGCGGTCCGTGCCGACGGCCGGAGCGGGAGGCACGAGCCGGGCGTGGGCCGGTTCCGGCCACGGCGCCGGGCGCCGGATCCTCTCCGGGCCGGACGGGGTCCGGTGCCGACCCGAGCGGATCGCAAATCGACGCGCCGAGGGGATTGCTTATTCGCCCTGTTGTCGGTGCACGATTTTGCGGGACGGGTTCCTCGTTGATCTTATTTCCATATCTTTTAATCTCCATAAACCGGCTTGGTCGGATGGAATTCGAGGATGCGGCGCGCCGGCCGAACGATCTTTCCGGATGACCGAAACACCTCCTTGACCCGTCGTGCGGCAGGGCTCGACACTTCCTGGAGAACTCATGCATCAGGGGTTACGGGCCGCCCGGCCCGGCCGTGCGAAACCGACCGTGCACGGGGTGTGTGACGGGGGAACCGAAAAAGGCGTGCGCGGCACGTTGCCGCCTGCGCGCATTCTCTTCACCCTTTCTCCCCAACCCTCGGCGCGCGAAGGGAATGGAGGGGAATGCCGGTGCAAACGGGCCATCCCGGCGTATACATCGAGGAACTTCCCAGCAGCGTCCGCACCATCTCGGCGGTCACCACCTCGGTCACCGCCTTCGTGGGCCACACCCGCCGAGGCCCGCTCAACCAGCCGGTGCGGGTCACCGGCTTCGCGGACTTCGAGCGCCGCTTCGGCGGGCTCACGGCGCAGAGCGCCGTCGCCTACGCCGTACACCAGTTCTTCGGCAACGGCGGCACCACCGCGGTGGTCGTGCGCGTCGCCGCGGCCGGCACCGGCGAGGAGGCCGGCGCCACCCTGGAGTCGACCGAGGGGCACAGCGCCTGTCCCGTGATGACCGTGCACGCCAAGGAGCCCGGCGTCTGGGGCTCCCGGCTGCGCCTGGCCGTCGACCACGACACCCGTGAGCCCGAGGAGACCTTCAACCTGCGGGTCCTGGACGCGGACGGCGGCACGCGCGAGACCTTCACCGGCCTGTCCATGGACCCGGGCCACGGCCGCCACGCCGAGACGGTGGTGAACGCCGGCTCCACTCTGGTGAGGGCCGACGTCGTCGGCGAGGGCAGGCCGGACCCCTCGGGCACGGTCTCCAAGCCGTTCGCCGACGAACTGCCCGACCTCGCCGTCGACCTGACCGTGAAGATCGGCGACGTGGAGCGCGAGTTCACGCTCCACGACCCCGACCGGGACGGCGAACCCCCGCGGAACGTCGCCGAGCTGGCCCTGCTCCTGGAACGCAAGCTGCGCGCCCTCCCGGACGCGCCCGGCAGGCGGGCCTTCGCCGGTGCGGAGGTCACCGCCTTCGGCCGGCGCCTCCAGGTCGTCGCGGGCTCCACCGACCCCCGCGACACCGTCCGCTTCGTCGGTGAGTGCGCCAACGACCTGGGCCTGGAGGCCACCGTCAACCCGCCGGTCTTCCCGCTGACCGGAGGCGTGGACGGAGACCCGCCCGGCCCGCGCGACATCATCGGCGACGAGGCCGGCAAGACCGGGCTCCACGCGCTGCGCGACGTCGACGACGTCGGCCTGCTGTCCCTCCCGGAACTCGCGGCCTACGACTCCACCGACGACATGGTCACGGTGATCTCGGCCGCACAGGCGCTCTGCCGGGAGCGGCGGATCTTCCTGCTCGCGGACGCCCCCGGCTCCTGGGCCGACGTCGACAGCGCCCGCGCCGGGCTGAGCGCCTTCGACCCCGTACGGGACGGGCAGACGGCGCTGTACTTCCCCCAGGTGCAGATGAACGACCCGCTCACGGGAAGGCTGCACTCCTTCCCGCCGTCGGGCGCGATCGCCGGCGTCTGCGCCCGCACCGACGCCGAGCGCGGCGTGTGGAAGGCGCCCGCGGGCACCGCGGCGCGGCTGGCGGGCGTCCGCTCGCTGAGCGTGCGGCTCACCGACCGGGAGAACGCCCTGCTGAACCCGCTCGGCGTCAACTGCCTGCGGACCCTGCCGGCCGTCGGATCGGTGGTCTGGGGCGCCCGCACCCTCCAGGGCGCGGACGCCCTCGACAGCGAGTGGAAGTACGTCTCCGTGCGGCGGCTGACACTGCACATCGAGGAGAGCCTGTACCGCGGACTGCAGTGGGTGGTGTTCGAACCCAACGGCGAGCAGCTGTGGCAGCAGGTCCGGCTGGACGCCTCGGCCTACCTCAACACCCTCTTCCGGCAGGGCGCGTTCAAGGGCGCCACCCCTCGCGAGGCGTACTTCGTCAAGTGCGACGGGGAGACCACCACCGAGGAGGACGTCGCACGCGGTGTGGTGAACGTCCTGGTCGGAATCGCGCCGGTCAGGCCAGCCGAATTCGTGGTCGTCAAGATCCAGCAGACCGCCGGACAGTTCGAGATTTAGGATTCCGATGGCTGAATTCCAGGTGAACGCGCAGCGCTTTGACCCCTACAAGAACTTCAAGTTCCTGGTGCTGTGGGGTGGGCGCACGGTCGCGGGCGTCAGCAAGATCAGCCCGCTGAAGCGGACCACGGAAGTGGTCAAGCACCGGCACGGCGGCGACCCGAGCTCACCGCGCAAATCGCCGGGCCGCTCCGAGTTCGAGGGCATCACCCTGGAGCGCGGCGTCACGCACGACCCCGAATTCGACCGCTGGGCCAACAAGGTGTGGCAGGTCGGCGCCGGTCTCGGCGCGGAGGTGTCGCTCGCCGACTTCCGCAAGGACATCGTCATCCAGGTCCTCAACGAGGCCGGGCAGGTGGCCGTCTCGCACAAGCTCTACCGGACCTGGCCGAGCGAGTACCAGGTGCTGGGCGAGCTCGACGCCAACGCCAACGCGGTGGCCATCCAGAGCCTCAAGCTGGAGTGCGAGGGCTGGGAGCGCGACTACGAGGTGCCCGAGCCCACCGAGCCCTCCTTCACCAACCCCTGAGCGGGCGGTAGGGCTGATGACGGCGGGGGCGGCGCAGACGGCGGTGGCAGCGGTGACGGTGGCGGCGGGGCCCGCGGAACTGCTGGCCGTCTGGGAGGCGGGGCTGGGGCTGGACGATCCCGGACGAGCACTCCTGCTGCACCGCACCGCCCGTCCGGAGGCCGGCGACGGCGAACTGCTGTCTGCGCCGGTGGGCGAGCGGGAGGCGGATCTGTTCGCGCTGCGCCGGGCGCTGTTCGGCGAGCGGATGCAGGTGCGGGTGGAGTGCGAACCGTGCGGAGAGGCGATGGAGTTCGACCTCGGCACGGACGGCCTGTCCGCCCGGCCGCCCAGGCGGGACGCCCCGCTGCGGGTGGCCGAGGGGGACTGGGAGGTGGAGTTCCGGCTGCCGACCGTGGCCGACCTGGTGGCCGTGGCCGAAGCCGTGGAGGGCGGCCGGGCCGCGGAAGCCGGACACGGCACGGAAGACGGGCAGGATCCGGACGGAGTCCCCGCCCGGGCCCTGCTGGCCGCCCGCTGCGCCGTGTCGGCCCGGCGCGCAGGGCGTCCGGTCCCCGCCGACCGGCTGCCCGCCCTGCTGCCCGAGACGGTACTGCGGCGCGTCGCCGAGGCCGCCGAACAGGCCGACCCGGCCGCCGACGTGACGCTCCAGGTCCACTGCCCCGAATGCGGCGGAACGACCCGGGCCGAGCTCGACATCGCCTCCTATCTCTGGGCCGAACTCGACACCTGGGCCCGGGAACTGCTCCTCGACGTCCATCTGCTCGCCGGCGCGTACGGCTGGACCGAGCCGGAGATCCTGGCGCTCAGCCCGCTGCGCCGCCGCTACTACCTGGAGTTGTGCGCCGATGCCTGACTACTTCGACCGGCTGCTGGCCCGGCACGCCCCGGCGGCCCTGGGCACCGGGGCCACCACGGGCGGCGGGCCGGACATCCCCGTGCGGGTGCGCCCACGGCTGCCCGAGCCGTACGAGCGCGTCGAGGCACTACGGGCGGACCACCGGAGGCAGGAGGAAGCCGGCCTTTTCCTCCAGCCCGCGCCCCGTCCGGCCGTGCGGCGAATGGAGGAGCGGCCGGCGGTCCGGCACGAGCGGGAGATCCGCACCGAGCGCCACACCGCGGTGCGGACCGAACCCGCCCCACACGGCGACCGGACGCGACCGCCCGCGGCGGCGCGGCCCGCCCGGCCGCCGCGGACCACCGACCGCACGCCGGCCCCGCCACACCCCGGAACCGAACCCACAACCCGGCGCGGCGAGCGTACGGTCCCGGCGCGCACGACTCAGGGCACGCCCCC